>NZ_JBSVVZ010000061.1:0-41607 GCF_054071875.1 Pseudomonas sp. SDO524_S393
GCAGTGGATCAGTCAGCAAATCCGGTGACTGACACTCCGCATTCGCGAGCAAGCCCGCTCCCACATTTGAATGGCGCTACTTCAGTTGATCCGAAAGAAACCTGAAGTACACCTCACGAATCTCCGGAATCTCATTCGCCAGGTGATGCCTGCCACGCGGCAGCATCAGCACTTCAGGCTGATCGAACTTGCCGCGCAGCACCCGCAGGTTGTGCTGCCAGTCCACCGTCATGTCTTCCTCACCCTGCACGATCACCGGTCGCCTCGGGCTGGCAGGCGCCGCTTCGATGCGCCTGATCCAGCGCACCAATGCGCCGACCCAGGCGGTAGGCAACTGCCGGGGCTGCAAGGGGTCGGCCTCCAGGAATGCCTTGAACGTGGGGTCGTTGGTGTTTTCGCTGAAGCGCCGCGCGATGCCTTTGACGAACGGACGCAGCAGGTAATAACTGACCTGCGACCAGCCCCACGCACGCGGTCGCACCAGCGGCGCCAGCAGGAACGTCTTGCCCTGGGCCGGGCTGTCGGCGCCGTGGTTGAGCACATGATCCAATACCACCGCGCCACCGGTACTTTGCCCGAACAGGTGCCAGGGTTGCGGCAGTCGCAGGGCGCCGGCCTGGGCGAACAGTGCCTGCACCACGTCCTGGTACACCGAAAAGTCCTCGATGCTGGCACGCGCGCCACTCGACAGGCCATGCCCGGGCAAATCGCAGGCGATCACCACAAAGCCCTGGTCCAGCGCCCAGTTCACCACATTGCGGTACAGTCCCATGTGATCGTAGAAACCATGGAACAGGAACAGCGTCGCCACCGGCGCGGGCGGCCACCACACCTGGGCCACCACCTGGAAACCGTCCACCTCGAAACGCCCCAGACGGCTCACCGCCGGCACCGCACGGGCGGCCAGGTCCAGCCCGTAGAATCGCTGGTAGACCCGCGCTTCGGCTGAAAGCGGCTGCGCGTCCACCAGGGGCCGCAGGCTTTCGCGCAGATGATCGGGGTCAAACGTGACGGGCATAAAGGGATCCAGACTGACGGTGAAGATGAATATCGAGCTGCGATATTCATCTGTCGAGACAAGCATGGCAAGCTACGCGACCTTCGAGGATACATCCGCATGCGACAGCCTTACCGCACCGCCCTCTTCGCCAGCCTGATCCTGATCCTCTGCGCCGGCGTGCTATGGGCGGCGTATGACTGGTTCCAGGGCCGTTACCTGCGCGCCTTCAGCGAACACACTGCGGTCTTCTCCGGCGATACCCTGCGCCTGCCCGCCGACCTCAGCGGCCCCGGCCCGATCCGCCTGGTGCACTTCTGGGACCCGGCCTGCCCCTGCAATGTCGGCAACCAGCAGCACCTGGGCGAGTTGATCGATCACTACGCGCCCCAGGGCGTGGAATTCTATGCCCTGCAAAAACCCGGCAGCCACGGCCAGCTCCCCGACAACCTGCGCAGCCTGAAAACCCTCACCACCCTGCCCGGCGCCGACCACGTACCGGCCAGCCCGGCCGTGGGCATCTGGGACCGCACGGGCAAACTGGCGTACTTCGGCCCCTACAGCGAAGGGCTGACGTGCAACGCCGACAACAGTTTTATTGAGCCGATCTTGAAAGCCCTTGAAGCCGGACGCGAGGTGAATGCCACGCACACCTTGGCGGTGGGCTGCTATTGTTCGTGGCCAAACGGCTTGTAGTTCGACACACCACTCTCGGTAAGGAATGTTCATGAAGCGCGTCTTGCAGGTTCTTGCGGTTCTGGTGGTGCTCGTTGCCCTCGGCACCGGCTGGTACATCTACAGCAAGCAACCGACCCGCCAGGGCACGGTGACGCTGGCCAATCTGCAAGGTTCGGTCACGGTGCGTTATGACGACCGGGGGGTGCCGCACATTCGTGCCGAGAACGAGGCCGATCTGTATCGTGCGCTCGGGTTTGTGCATGCCCAGGACCGCTTGTTCCAGATGGAGATCATGCGGCGCCTGGCCCGGGGCGAGTTGGCCGAGGTGCTGGGGCCGAAGGTGCTGGAGACCGACAAACTGTTCCGCAGCCTGCGCATTCGCGAGCGTGCCGCCACGTATGTGGCGCAGCTGGACCATGAGTCTGCGCACTGGAAGGCGCTGCAAGCCTATCTGGACGGGATCAACCAGTATCAGGACAGCCACGCCAGCCCCATGGAGTTCGACGTGCTTGGCATTCCCAAGCGGCCGTTTACCGCCGAGGACACCATCAGCGTCGCCGGGTATATGGCCTACAGCTTTGCCGCTGCGTTTCGTACCGAACCCTTGCTGACTTACGTACGCGACCAATTGGGCAGCGACTACCTGAACGTCTTCGATCTCGGCTGGCAACCCAAGGGCGCGCTCAACCTCGCCGCCAGTGACTGGCAGACCCTCGGCGCCCTCGCCTCCCTGAGCGAGCAGGCCCTGGCGGACAACGGCCTGCCGCAGTTCGAAGGCAGCAACGCATGGGCCATCAGCGGCAGCCGCACCAAGAGCGGCAAACCGTTGCTGGCGGGTGACCCGCACATTCGTTTCTCGGTGCCGTCGGTGTGGTACGAGGCGCAACTTTCGGCGCCGGGCTTCGAGCTGTATGGCTATCACAACGCGCTGGTGCCGGTGGCGTTCCTGGGGCACAACCTGGATTTCGGCTGGAGCCTGACCATGTTCCAGAACGACGACCTCGACCTGATCGCCGAGAAGGTCAACCCGGACAACCCCAACCAGGTCTGGTACCACGGCCAGTGGGTCGACATGACCCGCAGCGAACAGCAGATCGCCGTAAAAGGCCAGGCGCCGGTCACCCTCACCCTGCGCCAGTCGCCCCACGGGCCGATCGTCAATGACGTGCTCGGCGAGAACGCCGGCAAGACGCCGATCGCCATGTGGTGGGCCTTCCTCGACACGCCGAACCCGATCCTCGAAGGGTTCTACCAGCTCAACCGCGCCGACACGCTGGCCAAGGCCCGTGCGGCGGCGGCGAAGGTGTCTGCCCCGGGCCTGAATATCGTGTGGGCCAACGCCAAGGGGGATATCGGCTGGTGGGCGGCCGCGCAGTTGCCGATACGCCCCGCCGGCGCCAATCCGGGTTTTATCCTCGATGGCAGCACGGCCCAGGCCGACAAGCTGGGCTTTTACCCGTTCAGCGCCAACCCCCAGGAAGAAAACCCGGCACGCGGCTATGTGGTATCGGCCAATGCCCAGCCGGTCTCGCCCACCGGCATGGAGATTCCCGGTTATTACAACCTGGCTGACCGTGGCCAGCAGCTGAACGCGCAGTTGAGCGACAAGAGCGTGAAGTGGGACGTGAACAACAGCCAGGCGTTGCAGCTGGGCACCACTACCGCCTATGGCCCGCGCTTGCTGGCGCCGCTGTTGCCGGTATTGCGCGAGGTGGTCAAGGACCCCGCACAGCTGAAGCTGGTGGAACAGCTTGCCAGCTGGAAGGGTGACTACCCGCTGGACTCCACCAGCGCCACGCTGTTCAACCAGTTCCTGTTCAACCTCGCCGACGCAACGTTCCACCCCAAACTCGGCGACGGCATGTTCAAGACCCTGCTCAGCACCCGGGTGATCGACGCCGCCCTGCCGCGCCTGGCCGCCACGGCGGATTCACCCTGGTGGGACGGCAAGCGTGCCGAGCTCGTCAAACTCGCCTGGGACAATAGCCTGGCGCACCTCAAGGCCACCTTCGGCGACGACCCGGGCCAGTGGCAATGGGGCAAGGCCCACACCCTGACCCACGGGCACCCGTTGGGCTCGCAGAAACCGCTGGATCGTGTGGTCAACGTCGGCCCCTTCCCGGCACCGGGCACCCATGAAGTGCCCAACAACCAGTCAGCCAATATCGGCCCCGCACCTTGGCCGGTGACCTACGGGCCATCGACCCGTCGCTTGATCGACTTCGCCGATGTCGCCCACGCGCTCACCATCAACCCGGTCGGCCAGAGCGGAGTGCCCTTCGACCGGCATTACGGCGACCAGGCGGAAAGCTACATCGAAGGCGGCTACGAGCAGGCCCATTTCACCGATGAGGAAGTGACGGCGAATACGCGCGGTACGCTCAAGCTGCTGCCCGCCCGATAACCGCGATCTGGGTGGGAGCTGCAGCGTGGCGGCTATTGCGCCCGCACCCGCCCCGGCGCCTCGCCGTAGGTTTCCTTGAACTTCTTGGTGAACGCCGCCTGGGACTGGTAACCCACCTGGGCGGCGATATCCAGCAGGCTCAGGCGCGACTGGCGCACCAGGTTGAACGCCAGTTCCATGCGCAGCTGGGTCAGCAGCACCCACGGCGAGACCCCCGCCACTTTCACGAACGCACGCATGAAGGTAGCCCGGGACATGCTCGCGGTGACCGCCAGGCTGTCGATGGTCCAGTCATGCCCCGGGTCGGCCAGCATCGCTTGCCAGACCTTGCTCAGGCGCTTGTCGGCGAGCAAGGCGAAGGTACCGGCCACCGGTGCCTGGCGCGTGAGCCACGTGCGCAAAATCAGGGTGAACAGCGCTGACGACAGCGCATCGATAAAAGACCTCGCCCCTAACTGCTGGCCGTCCGCCTCGCTGCGCAACAGGGCAATCAGCGCGGCCAGTTGCCCGTCCGCCTGCCATTGGCGGCTGGACACCACCAAAAACTCCGGCAACGCACCGAACAGCAGGGATTGGCGGTTGTAGTGAAAGCTGCCGCAGAGCATGTCCAGGTCCGGCTGGTCGCCGCCCAGGCGATGCACCGGGAGCAGGCCGCCATCGATGACCCTGGGCTGCATCGGCCGGATCCGCGCGCCCTGGCTGCGCAGCAGGTGCGTGGCGCCGCCCGGCATCAGCAGGATGTCGCCTTCTTCCAGGGTGACGTGCTGCCCACCGGACAACTCCGCGCGGCAGTTGCCACTGAGCACGATGTGATACGGCGCAACGCCAAGGTTTTCCGGCGAGTGATCCAGGGCCCAGTCGCCCTGAAACTGGCAACGCAGGTCCAGACTGCCGCGCAGGTTGGCCAGCGCGATAAGGGTGTCGATCGAATTCATTTGCGAGCATCGGTCAAAAAGATGAGCGGATTGAACAATCACGCGTCCCTCGAACAGCACAGACTGGCTTCACACCCAACCTGCTGAGGAGTTACCGAAATGTTCAATAACTGGTCCGACTTGCTGCCTACCGTGAAGAAAGCCTTTGGCGCACTGGGCAAGAGCAACCCGAAGATGGTCAAAGCCTACATGGCGCTGGGCGAAGCTGCCGAGGAAAACAATGTTCTCGACGCCAAGACCCGCGAGCTGATTTCCATCGCCGTGGCCATCACCACCCGCTGCGACGGTTGCATCGGCGTGCATGCGGATGCGGCGATCAAGGCCGGCGCCACCCGCGAAGAAGTCGCCGCGACCCTGGCCACCGCGATCTCGCTGAATGCCGGCGCCGCCTACATCTACTCGCTGCGCGCGCTGGAAGCCTACGACACACTCAAACCGGCGCCGCAAAGTTAAGCCGAAATTGTTGCGGCGTCACGCCCAGCCGGCGATTGAACACACTGCGCATGTGCTGGGCGTCCCGGAACCCACATTGATAGGCCACCGTCTTCAGGGGTGCGGGACTGCCTTCGAGCATCACCCGCGCCGCATCCACCCGCGCCCGCTCGACGAACTCCGCGGGTGTCATGCGTGCTTCACGGGCAAAGACCCGGGAGAAGTTGCGCGCACTCATGTTCGCCGCCTTGGCTAGGTCGGCGATGGTCAGGTCCCCCGTCAAGTTCGCCAACACGTACAGCTGCACCTGCGCCACCGCCGAGGTGGTTTCGGCGTGGGGCGTGAGAAACGGGCTGAACTGCGACTGCCCACCCGAACGCTGGGTGAATACCACCAGGCGCTTGGCCACGCTCAGCGCCACTTCCGGGCCGTGGTCCTGGGCCAGCAAATACAACGACAGATCGATACCTGCCGTGACGCCCGCCGAGGTGTAGAGGTTGCCGTCCTGCACGTAGAGGCGGTCGGCGTCGACCTGGGCCGTGGGGCACAGGCGCGCCAGGTCAGCGGCGTCGTTCCAGTGAGTGGTGACGGTCTTGCCGTCCAGCAACCCGGCGCGCGCGAGCATGAAGGCGCCGTTGCAGATGGAGCCGAAGCGTTGCGCTCTTTGAGTGGCACCGCGCAGCCAGTCATCGAACTCGGCACCGAAATCCTCGAAGGGCAATTGCGGGCCGCCGGCCACCAGCAGCAGGTCGTAGGCATGCAGGGCTTCGCGGTAATGCCGGTGGGCTTGCAATGACAAACCGTTGGAGGCGGCCAGGGTGCCGTGGCCAAGGCCAAGCACTTCCAACTGGTAATGATCCTCGGGCGGCAGGAAACGGTTGGCCTCGCAGAACACATCCATGGGGCCGGTCACGTCCAGTGACTGGACGCCGGGGAAGATCAGGATGGCAACGGTTCTATGCATGGCGAAACCTTATGACTGGCGGACACGAAACCCTGTGGGAGCTGGCTTGCCTGCGATACAGGCACCTCGGTGTATCAGGTATACCGAGTTGATGCTATCGCAGGCAAGCCAGCTCCCACATTTGACCGTGTATACCTTTGGCGCGATTTGAAGGCAGGTTGGCCGACATCGCGCCCTCGTGCCGATAGCCCCTTCGCGGGCGCGCGACCAGACTGAACTCATCGGCGCCACCCCCGGCGCTTTGTTGAGGAGAACGACCATGAGCACCACCATCGCCGGCATCCAGATTCCGGACAGCGCCCTGGCCAAGGCCACCACCGAATACATTCGCGATGTCGAATCCGACCTGCTGTACCACCACTCCCGCCGGGTGTTTCTGTTCGGCGCCCTGAGCGGCGAGCGCAAACAACTGGCCTACAACCCCGAACTGCTTTATGTGGGCGCCATGTTCCATGACTTGGGCCTGGTGGAAGGCCACCGCAGTGACGACGAACGTTTCGAAGTGGACGGCGCCAACGCGGCCGCAGACTTCCTCAAGCCTTACGGGCTGAGCGATGACGATATCGAGCAGGTGTGGCTGTCCATCGCCCTGCACACCACACCGGGCGTGCCGAAGCATTTGCGCCCGACCGTGGCGCTGGTGACCGCAGGCGTGGAAATGGACGTGCTGGGCATGGACTACGCCGCGTTCAGCACCGTGCAGCGCGAAGCGGTGGTGCATGCGCATCCACGGGGTGAAGGGTTCAAGGAGTGCATCATCTGTGCCTTCGCCGATGGCTTGCGCCACCGCCCGCAGACCACGTTTGGCAACGTGAAGACCGATGTACTGGTGGATCAGGAGCCCGGGTTCAAGCCGATGAATTTTGTGGAGGTTATCCGCAAGTCGCCTTGGGTGGCCTGACCCACAACCGGATAAACACCACAAAACCACTGTGGGAGCTGGCTTGCCTGCGATGAGGCCGTGTCAGTCGACTCATCTGTCGACTGACACACCGCTATCGCAGGCAAGCCGGCCTCCCACATTTTTAACCGCGTTGCACCAATCAGACCGATGCAGGCGCGCGGCGCTTGTCCGGCTGTTGCCAGCCGTCCGCAGCCGCTTCTTCGATGGCTTGCTGGATGGCCTTCTTGCGGTGCTCTTCGGCACGGCGGCTGAAGAACCACACCAGGAAGGTCACCAGCGACACCGCCAGCAGGATCAGGCTGGCCACGGCGTTGATCTCGGGTTTGACCCCCAGGCGCACCGCCGAGAACACTTCCATCGGTAAGGTGGTCGACCCCGGCCCCGATACGAAGCTGGCCAGTACCAGGTCGTCGAGGGACAACGCGAACGACATCATGCCGCCCGCCGCCAGCGACGGCGCGATCATCGGGATGGTGATCAGGAAGAACACCTTCCAGGGCCGTGCACCGAGATCCATGGCCGCCTCTTCGATCGACAGGTCCAGTTCACGCAACCGCGCCGACACCACCACCGCCACATACGCCGCACAGAAGGTAGTGTGGGCGATCCAGATCGTGACGATGCCACGCTCCTGGGGCCAGCCGATCATCTGCGCCATGGCCACGAACAGCAGCAACAGCGACAGACCGGTGATCACTTCCGGCATCACCAGCGGCGCAGTGACCAGGCCGCCGAACAGCGTGCGCCCCTTGAAGTGGCTGATGCGGGTCAGCACAAACGCTGCCAGCGTACCCAGCGCCACCGCCGCCACTGCCGTGTAGCAGGCGATTTCCAGCGAGCGGCCCACCGAGCCCATCAACTGGGTGTTGTCCAGCAGGCCCACGTACCACTTCACCGACCAACCGCCCCAGACTGTCACCAGTTTGGATTCGTTGAACGAGTAGATCACCAGGATCAGCATCGGCAGGTAGATGAACAGCAGCCCCGCCACCAGCATGAAGCTTGAGAAACTGACGCGCTTCATATCTTGCCCTCCATCTCTTTGGCCTGGCTGCGGTTGAACAGGATGATCGGAATGATCAGGATCGCCAGCATCACCACCGCCAGGGCGGACGCTACCGGCCAGTCACGGTTGTTGAAGAACTCTTGCCACAACACTTTACCGATCATCAGGGTTTCCGGGCCGCCGAGCAGTTCCGGGATCACGAACTCGCCCACCACCGGGATGAACACCAGCATGCAGCCGGCGATGATGCCGTTCTTGGACAGCGGCACGGTGATCTTCCAGAAGCTGTTGAACGTGCTCGACCCCAGGTCGGAGGCGGCTTCCAGCAGGCTCTGGTCGTGTTTCACCAGGTTGGCGTAGAGCGGCAGGATCATGAATGGCAGGTACGAATAGACCACGCCGATATACACCGCGATGTTGGTATTGAGGATCTGCAACGGCTCGTTGATCAGCCCCATGGACATCAGGAAGCCATTGAGCAGACCGTTGTTGCTGAGGATGCCCATCCACGCGTACACACGGATCAGAATCGCCGTCCAGGTCGGCATCATGATCAGCAGCACCAACACGGTCTGCACTTCCTTGCGGGCGCTGGCGATGGCGTAGGCCATCGGATAGCCGATCAACAGGCACAGCAGCGTGCTGAAAAACGCCATCTTCAGCGAGCCCAGGTACGCCGAAATGTACAGCTCGTCGTCACCGAGCATTGCGTAGTTGGCGAGGTTGAGCACCAACTGCAATTTCTGCTCGACGAAGGTGTAGATCTCGGTATACGGCGGGATCGCCACGTCGGCTTCGGCAAAGCTGATCTTCAGAACGATGAAGAACGGCAGCATGAAGAACAGGAACAGCCAGAGGAAAGGGATCCCGATGACCACATGCCGGCCACCGGGGGTTATTCGTTGCAGCTGGCGCTTGAGCTTTTTCATGTTCATGAGCGCAGTACCACGCCGCTGTCGTCTTCCCACCATACGTAGACCTGATCACCCCAGGTCGGTCGCTGGCCACGGCGCTCGGCGTTGGCGACGAACGACTGCACCAGCTTGCCGCTCGGCAGCTCCACGTAGAACACCGAGTGGCCGCCCAGGTAGGCGATGTCGTGCACCTTGCCGCTGGACCAGTTGTGCTCGCAGGTCGGCATCTCGGAAGTGACCAGCAGCTTTTCCGGGCGGATGGCGTAGGTCACCGACTTGTCTTCCACCGACGTGGCGATGCCGTAGCCCACGTAGATGTCGCGGTCCAGGTCCGGGCACTTGAGCACCGCATGGCCCTCGGCGTCGTCCACCACCTGGGTTTCGAAAATGTTCACGTTGCCGATGAACTCGCACACCAGGCGGCTGGTGGGCGTCTCGTAGATATCGATCGGGCTGCCGATCTGGGCGATCCAGCCCAGGTGCATGATGGCGATGCGCTCGGCCATGGTCATGGCCTCTTCCTGGTCGTGGGTCACCATGACGCAGGTCACGCCGACGCGCTCGATGATCTCCACCAGCTCGAGCTGCATCTGCGAACGCAGCTTCTTGTCGAGGGCGCCCATGGGCTCATCGAGCAATAACAGTTTCGGGCGCTTGGCCAGGGAGCGCGCCAGGGCCACACGTTGACGCTGGCCACCGGACAACTGGTGCGGCTTGCGCTTGGCGAACTGGCTCATCTGCACCAGCTTGAGCATCTCGGCCACGCGGGCGTCGATCTCGGCCTTGGGGATCTTGTCCTGTTGCAGACCGAACGCGATGTTCTGCGCCACGGTCATGTGCGGGAACAGGGCGTAGGACTGGAACATCATGTTGATCGGCCGCTCGTAGGGCGGCATGTCGGTGATGTCTTCGCCGTCGAGGTAGATGCGGCCTTCGGTCGGGCGCTCGAAACCCGCGAGCATGCGCAGCAAAGTGGATTTGCCCGATCCCGAACCGCCGAGCAAGGCGAAGATCTCGCCCTTCTTGATTTCCAGGGACACATCGTCCACGGCAATCGTCTCGTCGAACTTCTTCGTGACCCGGTCGATTTTGACCAGCACCTTTTTCGGTGTCTGGTCGCCCTCGAGGGCTTTCTTATAGGCGCCGGAGGCAACTGCCATTTACGAAACTCCCAACAAAATTTTCGGTTCACCCAACGTAGGCGAGCCTTGGATAGTTTGAGCTTTAAGCCTTACTTGCCCGTCTTGACCTTGGTCCAGCTACGGGTCATCAAACGTTGCACTTTCGGGGGTAACTCGAAGTTGACGAATGTCCGCTCGAGAACCGCCTGCGGTGGATAAACCGACTCGTCGGTGCGTATCGATTGTTCCATCAGCTTGTCCGCCCCGGGGTTAGGGTTGGCGTAGCCGACGTAATCACTGACCTGAGCGATCACCTCAGGTTGCAGCAAATAGTTGATGAAGGCGTGGGCCTCTTTGACGTTGGCCGCATCCTTGGGGATGGCCAGCACGTCGAACCAGAGGTTGCCGCCTTCTTTGGGAATCGCGTAGGCGATGTTCACGCCCTTGCCGGCTTCTTTCGCGCGGGCCTTGGCCTGGAACACGTCGCCGGAGAACCCGGCAGCCACGCAGATATTGCCGTTGGCCAGGTCCGAGATGTATTTGGAGGAATGGAAGTAGGTCACGTAGGGTCGCACTTTCAGCAGCTTTTCTTCGGCCTTCTTGTAGTCTTCGGGGTTCTCGCTGTTGGGGTTCAGGCCCATGTAGTTGAGCACCGCCGGCAGCATTTCATCCGCCGAATCCATGAACGACACACCACAGCTGGCCAGTTTCTTCATGTTTTCCGGTTCGAACAGCACGGCCCAGGAGTCGATATGGTCGACGCCCAGCACTTCCTTCACCTTATCGACGTTGTAACCGATGCCGTTGGTGCCCCACAGGTACGGCACCGCGTACTGGTTGCCCGGGTCATTCTTTTCCAGGCGCTTGAGCAGCGCCGGATCGAGGTTGGCGTAATTCGTCAGCAGCGACTTGTCGAGCTTCTGGAACGCCCCGGCCTTGATCTGCTTGCCCAGGAAGTGGTTGGACGGCACGACCACGTCGTAACCGGTACGCCCGGCCAGCAGCTTGCCTTCCAGGGTTTCGTTGGAGTCGAACACGTCGTACACGGGCTTGATCCCGCTGGCCTTTTCGAAGTTGGCCAGGGTGTCGGTGCCGATATAGTCCGACCAGTTATAAATATGCACCGTCGGTGCAGCCTGCACGCTCAACGTCAGCGTGATACCGGCACCCACGAACATGGCTTTGCGAAATAAAGAAATTGGCAAGTGGAGGTCCTCTTAAATAGTTGGGCCCTAAAGTTGTTGCCCGGCAACAAAACCGGCGCGCAACTTACCCTCGATAAACCGATCCGGCAAAACTTTCTGTCATTTAATTTGTAGGAGCGAGCTTGCTCGCGAAAAACTCACTGGCGCCGCGTTCTTCCTGAATGCCCGCGTCATCGTTGACGATTTTCGCGAGCAAGCTCGCTCCTACAGGGTTACAGCCTTACTTACCCGATTTGATCTTGGTCCAGCTGCGCGTCATTTCACGCTGGGTCGCAGCCGGCAGGTCGGCAATGGCGTAGAGCTTGGCCTGCACGTCCGCTGGCGGGTAGATGCCCGGGTCGCTGGTGATGCCCTTGTCGACCAGTGCGGTGGCTTTCTCGTTACCGTTCGGGAAATGCACGCTGTTGGTGATCGCAGCCATGACTTCCGGCTTGAGCAGGTAGTTCATGAACTTGTAGGCGGCGTCGGTGTTTTCGGCATCTTTGGGGATGGCAACCATGTCGAAGAAGCTGCCAGCGCCTTCTTTCGGAATGTCGTAGGCCACTTTGACCTTGCCACCGGCTTCAGCCGCGCGGGCCTTGGCCTGCTCGATGTCACCCGAGTAACCCACGGCCACACAGATGTTGCCGTTGGCCAGGTCGGAGATGTACTTGGAGGAGTGGAAGTAGCCGATGGAAGGACGGATTTTCAGGAACAGTTCTTCGGCTTTCTTCAGATCGTCTTTCTTTTGGGTGTCGGTCGGCAGGCCCAGGTAATGCAGCGCCACCGGCAGCATCTCGGTTGGCGAATCAAGGAAGCTCACGCCGCAGCTTTTCAGCTTGGCGATGTTTTCAGGCTTGAGCAGCACGTCCCAGGAATCGATCTTGTCCACGCCCAGCGCGGCCTTGACCTTCTCCGGGTTGTAGCCGATGCCGATCGAGCCCCACATGTACGGGAAGGCGTGCTTGTTGTCCGGGTCGCTGACCGACACGGCTTTAAGCAGGGATTTGTTCAGGTTGTCGTAGTTGGACAGTTTGGACTTGTCCAGCTCCTGGTAGACACCGGCCTTGATCTGCTTGGCCAGGAAGTTGTTCGACGGTACGACGATGTCGTAGCCGGACTTGCCTGCCAGCAACTTGGCTTCCAGGGTCTCGTTACTGTCGAACACGTCGTACACCACTTTGATGCCCGACTCTTTTTCGAAGTTGGCGATGGTGTCCGGTGCAATGTAGTCGGACCAGTTGTAGACGTGCAGCACTTTATCGTCTGCCTGGGCCGCGCCCGCCATTGCGCCCATCAGGGACAAGGCGAGGAGGGTCTTGCCAGCGTTCTTCAAACCTAATGCCTTCATTATGGTGATGCTCCAATTTTTCTTTTTTGGGCCACGTTCCTACAGTGTTCAGCGGCCCGTCTAAAGGGCAGCAAAACAGGGCGACAGTCTGGCAAGTTCTTGGGCCGGCTTTCAACCAAAGCCTCATTTATAACTGCTCAGCACGCAGCGCCCGAAGCCGCTGCGTTCTGAGCCTAGCACTTAGCCCTGCAATGCCGCCAAAGTCAGGTCCAGGCAATGCCGTGCCTTGGTCACCAACTCGTCGATTTCAGCCGTGCTGATCACCAGCGGCGGCGAAATGATCATGGTGTCGCCCACGGCGCGCATGATCAGGCCATTGTTGAAACAGAAGTTGCGGCAGATCATGCCGACGCCACGGTCTTCATAGCGTTTGCGCGTGGCCTTGTCCTGCACCAGTTCGATTGCGCCGAGCATGCCCACACCGCGAACCTCGCCCACCAACGGGTGATCAGCCAGTTCCCTCAGACGTTTCTGCAAATACGGTGCCGTTTCTTCGTGAACACGGCTGACGATTTTTTCATCGCGCATGATGCGGATGTTTTCCAAGGCCACCGCCGCCGCCACCGGGTGACCGGAGTAGGTGAAGCCGTGGTTGAAATCGCCCCCTTCATTGAGAACTTCCACCACTTCGTCGCGCACGATCAGGCCGCCCATGGGGATGTAACCCGAGGTCAGGCCCTTGGCGATGGTCATCATGTGTGGCTTGAGGTCGAAGAAATCGCTGCCGAACCACTCACCGGTGCGACCGAACCCGCAGATCACCTCGTCGGCGATGAACAGGATGTCGTACTTGGCGAGGATTTCCTTGATGCGCGGCCAGTAGGTGGCGGGCGGAACGATCACGCCACCGGCCCCCTGGATCGGCTCCGCAATAAAAGCGCCGACGTTGTCCACGCCCAGCTCCAGGATCTTCTCTTCCAGTTGGTTGGCGGCCCATACGCCGAACTCTTCGGGGCTCATGTCGCCGCCTTCGCCGAACCAGTACGGCTGGGCGATATGGGTGATGCCCGGGATCGGCAAGTCGCCCTGCTCGTGCATGTAGGTCATGCCACCCAGGCTCGCGCCGGCCACGGTGGAGCCGTGGTAGCCGTTCTTGCGGCTGATGATGGTTTTCTTGTTCGGTTGGCCCTTGATCGCCCAATAATGGCGGACCATGCGCAACATGGTGTCGTTGCCTTCGGAACCGGAGCCGGTGAAGAACACATGGTTCATGCCTTCGGGCGCGATTTCGGAAATGACCTTGGCCAGTTCCAGCACCGGCGGGTGCGCGGTCTGGAAGAACAGGTTGTAGTACGGCAGTTCCTTCATTTGTTTGGCGGCGACCTCGGCCAGCTCTTCGCGACCGTAACCCACCGCCACACACCACAGGCCCGCCATGCCATCGAGGATCTTGTTGCCTTCGCTGTCCCACAGGTACACACCCTTGGCGTGGGTAATGATGCGCGGGCCTTTTTCTTTCAATTGCTTGAAGTCGCTGAACGGCGCCAGGTGGTGCTCACTGCTCAAGGCTTGCCATTCGCGGGTTTGCGGGTTGTTGCTGGACATACCAATCTCCTAGAACTACAGGTGAGGGTGCGCCGTCTGCACGGCGCACCCGGCGCATCAGACGGCAAAGAGCAGGAATTCCCGCTCCCACGAACTGATCACGCGCTTGAAGTTTTCATGCTCGGCCCGCTTGACCGCGACGTAGCCTGTGATGAATTTATGACCCAGGTATTTCTCGATGGTCTTGCTGTTTTCCATGCGTTCCAGGGCGTCTTCGATGGTAAGCGGCAGGCGCAGGTTGCGGCGCTCGTAACCACGACCCACTACCGGCGCGCTCGGGTTATGGCCTTCGACCATGCCGATGAAACCGCACAGCAAGCTGGCGGCAATCGCCAGGTACGGGTTGGCGTCGGCACCCGGCAAGCGGTTTTCCACGCGGCGGTTCTGCGGCCCGGCATCCGGTACGCGCAAGCCCACGGTGCGGTTCTCTTCGCCCCACTCCACGTTCACAGGCGCCGAAGTATCCGGCAGGAAGCGGCGGAACGAGTTCACGTTGGGGGCAAACAAGGGCAGCAGTTCGGGGATGAACTTCTGCAGGCCACCGATGTGGTTGAGAAACAGCTGGCTCATGGTCCCGTCTTCATTGGAGAAGACGTTCTTGCCGGTGGCAATGTCGATGATGCTCTGGTGCAGGTGCATCGCGCTGCCAGGCTCGCCGGTCATCGGCTTGGCCATGAAGGTGGCGGCCACATCGTGCTTGAGCGCGGCCTCACGCATGGTGCGTTTGAACACCAGGATCTGGTCGGCCAGGGACAGGGCATCGCCGTGACGGAAATTGATTTCCATCTGCGCCGTGCCGTCCTCGTGGATCAGGGTGTCGAGGTCCAGCTCCTGCAATTCGCACCAGTCGTAGACGTCTTCGAACAGCGGGTCGAATTCGTTGGCCGCTTCTATGGAGAAGGACTGACGACCCGTTTCCGGACGCCCGGAACGGCCAATCGGCGGTTGCAGCGGGAAGTCCGGGTCTTCGCAGCGCTTGGTCAGGTAGAACTCCATCTCCGGCGCCACGATGGGCTGCCAGCCTTTGTCGGCGTAGAGCTTGAGGACTTTCTTGAGCACGTTGCGCGGCGACAGCTCGATGGGGTTGCCCTGCTTGTCGTAGGTGTCGTGGATCACCTGTGCAGTGGGCTCGATGGCCCAGGGCACCAGGAACACCGCGTTCTGGTCGGGGCGGCAGATCATGTCGATGTCGGCCGGGTCGAGCAGTTCGTAATAGATGTCGTCTTCGACATAGTCGCCGGTCACGGTCTGTAGCAGAACGCTTTCGGGCAGGCGCATGCCTTTTTCGGCGATGAATTTGTTGGTCGGCGAGATTTTGCCCCGGGTAATCCCGGTGAGGTCGCCAATCATGCATTCGACTTCTGTGATCTTGTGGTCTTTCAACCAATCGGTGAGCTGGTCGAGGTTGTTACTCATAAATGCCTCTGGGCTGGGTTTCCTGACACCCATTAAAGGTCAGGCGTTGGTTGACGCAGCATCCGCGTCGCGTTGCATCGCCCGCTTTCGACAGGCGGTACCGAATGCCTGGAAGATCGCGAGATAGTGCGGGTTAGAACTTACCTGCCATTCGGGGTGCCATTGCACTCCTAAAGCAAAAGCCTTGCCCGCAATAACAGAAAAAGCTTCGATCAAGCCGTCCGGTGCCGTGGCCTCGACCTGCAACCCCGGCGCCAGGCGGTCGACGCCCTGCCCGTGAATCGAGTTGACCTGAATCGTCTGCGGCAACCCCAGGCTTGCCAATACCCCATTCGGGGAGATCGCCACGGCATGCGCAGGGCCGTACTGGACGTCCAGCGGCTGGGTGTCGTCTTCGCGGTGATCCATCATGCCGGGCACTTCGTGAACCTTCTGGTGCAGGCTGCCGCCAAAAGCCACGTTCATTTCCTGGAAACCCCGGCAGATCCCCAGCACCGGCACGCCTGCCGCGATGGCGGCGCGCAATAGCGGCAAGGTGGTGCGGTCCCGTGCAGAATCATGAGCAGTCCCGGGCGCGCTGGCCGGACCGTCGTAGTGAAAGGGTTCGATGTTGGAGGGAGAGCCGGTGAAAAGAATGCCGTCCAGACTGTCAAGAATATTGGCCGGTTCGAACACATCCCCGAGGGACGGAATGATCAATGGCAAGCCCTTGGCAGCGGTGGCCACTGCACGGACATATTTGTCGCCACTGATGTGATAAGCATGCAGACCGACCTGTTTGGAGCAGGCGGTGACGCCGATTAACGGCAGGCGAGACATGAAGCACCCCGGTATTATTGCTGTTATGGGTTTGAATCGAGCTTAGCCTTGTTCATTTTTTTACACAACACCCCCGTAAAAAATACAACACGGCCCGCTCAAGCCTGCTAGTCCCAAGCCGCCTAAACCCAAAAAACCGCCCCAAAAAGCCCCAAAAAAGCCCTCGCGGCGCTTTTTTAGGGCAAAAAAGGCCTTGCTTGACTTCGGCATGCCGTTCGGGTTGACTGAAACCAGAAAAGATCAATGATTGATATTTTTAACAACAAAGGTGTTGCATCATGTCGGTACCCCCGCGTGCCGTTCAGCTTAACGAAGCGAACGCGTTCCTTAAGGATCATCCTGAGGTTCTGTACGTAGACCTTCTAATTGCGGATATGAATGGTGTGGTGCGCGGCAAGCGCATCGAACGCACCAGCCTCCACAAGGTTTACGAGAAGGGCATTAACCTGCCTGCCTCTTTATTTGCTCTGGATATCAACGGCTCCACGGTGGAAAGCACCGGCCTGGGCCTGGACATCGGTGATGCTGACCGAATCTGCTATCCCATCCCCGACACCCTGTGCAATGAGCCCTGGCAAAAGCGCCCTACCGCGCAACTGCTGATGACCATGCACGAACTCGAAGGTGAACCTTTCTTCGCCGATCCGCGCGAAGTGCTCCGCCAAGTTGTAAGCAAATTTGACGACCTCGGTCTGACCATCTGCGCCGCCTTCGAACTCGAGTTCTACCTGATCGACCAGGAGAACGTGAACGGCCGTCCACAACCGCCCCGCTCGCCGATTTCCGGCAAACGCCCGCACTCGACACAGGTCTACCTGATCGACGACCTCGACGAATACGTCGACTGCCTCCAGGACATTCTGGAAGGTGCAAAAGAGCAAGGCATTCCGGCCGACGCCATCGTCAAGGAAAGCGCCCCGGCGCAATTCGAAGTCAACCTGCACCACGTGGCCGACCCGATCAAGGCCTGCGACTACGCGGTACTGCTCAAGCGCCTGATCAAGAACATCGCCTACGACCATGAGATGGACACCACCTTCATGGCCAAGCCCTACCCGGGCCAGGCAGGCAACGGTCTGCATGTGCACATCTCCGTACTGGACAAGGACGGCAAGAATATTTTTGCCAGCGAGGATCCCGAGCAGAACGCCGCATTGCGTCACGCGATCGGCGGTGTGCTCGAGACCCTGCCCGCCCAGATGGCGTTCCTGTGCCCCAACGTCAACTCCTACCGTCGTTTTGGCGCGCAGTTCTACGTGCCGAACTCGCCGAGCTGGGGCCTGGACAACCGCACCGTCGCCCTGCGCGTGCCTACCGGCTCGGCGGATGCCGTACGCCTGGAACACCGCGTGGCCGGCGCCGACGCCAACCCGTACCTGCTGATGGCCTCGGTCCTGGCTGGTGTGCACCACGGCCTGACCAACAAGATCGAGCCGAACGCACCGGTGGAAGGCAACAGCTACGAGCAGAACGAACAAAGCCTGCCGAACAACCTGCGTGATGCCCTGCGCGAGCTGGACGACAGCGAGGTGATGGCCAAGTACATCGATCCGAAGTACATCGATATCTTCGTCGCCTGCAAGGAAAGTGAGCTGGAAGAGTTCGAACACTCCATCTCCGACCTTGAGTACAACTGGTACCTGCATACCGTCTAAACGGCGGTTGCATTAAAAAACGCCACAGGCTTTTGGTCTGTGGCGTTTTTTTATGGTTTTTTTCAGGCAGACCGAGGTGAGTTCATCGCAGCGATGCGGCGGCCCGACAAGCCAGCTCCCACATTTTGATCTGTGAACACATTCAAAGGTGGGAGCTGGCTTGCCTGCGATGAGGCCCCGGCAGACAACACACCTTCCTGCTCATACAATGCCCGCTGCCTTGTAGGAGACATCCATGACCACCCGCCCCGCCGCCCCTCGCAAACCCCGCGCCCGCAGCCAGGCCCGGATAGACGCGATTCTCGACGCCGCCCGCACTTTGCTGGCTGCCGAAGGCGTGGCGAGTTTGTCGATTTACAGCGTGGCCGAGCGGGCAGAGATTCCGCCGTCGTCGGTGTACCACTTCTTCGCCAGTGTGCCGGCATTGCTGGAAGCCTTGACCGCTGACGTCCACGGCGCCTTCCGGGCGGCTATTCAAGCGCCTATCGATCATGAGTCACTCAAGCACTGGCGCGATCTATCCTGCATCGTCGAACAGCGCATGCTCACCATCTACGAGCAAGACGCCGCCGCCCGCCAGTTGATCCTGGCCCAGCACGGGTTGACCGAAGTGACCCAGGCGGATCGCCAGCATGACCTGGAGTTGGGAGATTTGATGTTGGCCGTGTTCAGCCGCCACTTCGAAGTGCCGACCTTGCCAAAAGAGGTGGATGTGTTTGCGTTGGCACTGGAGCTGAGTGACCGTGTCTACGCACGCTCGATACATCAGCACGGGCACATCACCGCGCGCATGGCCGAGGAAGGGATGCGGGTGTTTGATGCGTATGTGGGGCTCTACTTGCCAGCCTATTTGCCCAAACGGGCCTCATCGCAGGCAAGCCAGCTCCCACACTGACGGCATTCCAGGGTTAGAACGCGATCACTGTGGGAGCTGGCTTGCCTGCGATAGCGGCCTCAAGACCGACGCCAATCACAACTTGGCAATCGACACCTCGGTGGATTTCACGAACGCGATCACTTCGCTGCCGATCACCAGTTCCAGCTCTTTGACCGAGCGGGTGGTGATCACGGAAGTGACGATGCCGGACGCGGTCTGCACGTCGATTTCCGACAGCACGTCGCCTTCGACGATTTCCTTGATGGTGCCTTTGAATTGGTTACGTACGTTGATGGCTTTGATAGTCATGGTGTTCTTCCTTCGTGGGACGAGTGAGTTATTGAGCCCAACGCAATTGCGTAGGCAGCGGTGAAACAGGTTCGGGTTCCGGCGGCGAACCGGGCAACGACAACACGCGGTTCAGGACTTCAGCTTCCAGCGCCGCCAGGCGATGGGAGCCACGAGCTCTCGGGCGAGGCAGGTCGACCACCAGATCGAGGCCGATTTCGCCGTCTTCGATCAGGATCACGCGGTCAGCGATGGCCACGGCTTCGCTGACGTCATGGGTCACCAGCAACACGGTGAAACCGTGTTTCTGCCAAAGGTTTTCGATCAGTTGCTGCATTTCGATGCGGGTCAGGGCATCCAGCGCGCCCAGCGGTTCATCGAGCAACAGCAAGCGCGGTTGATGGATCAGCGCCCGGGCCAGGGCCACGCGCTGCTTCTGGCCGCCGGACAACGCGGCGGGCCATTCATTGGCGCGTTCGGCCAGGCCTACCGCCTCCAGCGCTTCGAGCGCCTTGGCACGCCAATCGCCCTTGAGTCCCAGGCCGACGTTGTCGATGATTTTTTTCCACGGCAGCAGGCGCGCTTCCTGGAACATCAACCGCGTATCTTCGATCGCCTCGCTCAGCGGCGCGGCACCGGCCAGCAACTCGCCGCTGCTGGCTTTGTCCAGGCCCGCCAACAGGCGCAACAAGGTACTTTTGCCGCAACCGCTGCGACCGACCACGGCCACGAACTGGCCTGCCGGAATGTGCAGGTCGATGTCCTTGAGCACTTCCCGCGCACCGAACGCCTTGCGCAACTTGCGCACGGCCAGCGGAATACCCTTGAGCAGGCGCGGAGGTTGTTGAGCCGTCATGCCGCACCTCCTTTCACTTGGTAAGCCGGATGCCAGCGCAGCCACACACGCTCCAGGCCGCGAGCCGCCAGGTCGGCGAGCTTGCCGAGAATGGCGTACATCACGATGGCCAGCACCACCACGTCGGTTTGCAGGAATTCACGGGCGTTCATCGCCAGATAGCCGATACCGGAGCTGGCCGAGATGGTTTCCGCCACGATCAGCGTCAGCCACATGAAACCCAGGGCAAAGCGCACACCCACCAGAATCGACGGCAGCGCGCCGGGCAGGATCACCTGACGGAACAGGCTGAAGCCGGACAATCCGTAGCTGCGCGACATTTCCACCAACGCCGGGTCGACGTTACGGATGCCGTGATACGTGTTGAGGTAGATCGGGAACAGCGTGCCGAGGGCGACCAGGAAAATCTTCGCCGTCTCGTCAATGCCGAACCACAGGATCACCAGCGGAATCAGCGCCAGGTGCGGCACGTTGCGGATCATCTGCACCGAACTGTCCAGCAGGCGCTCGCCCCACTTCGACAGGCCGGTGATAAAGCCCAGGGCCAGGCCAATGCTGCCGCCGATCACGAAACCCAGGCCCGCACGCCAGCCACTGATTGCCAGGTGCGTCCAGATTTCGCCGCTGGCGACCAGGTTGATACCGGCTTCGATCACGGCGCTGGGCGCCGGCAGAATACGGGTCGACAGCCAACCCGCCGACACCGACAACTGCCACACCGCCAACAGCAACAACGGCAGCACCCAGGGCGCTACGCGATGGCTCAGTTTCTGAACATTCATAAGGCCGCCTCAGCTCTGTGACGCAGCTTTGGGAAGGATATCGTTGGCGACCATCTCGCCGAACGGGCTCACGTATCCGGCGCTTTTCGGCAGCTCGGGACGTTCGATGTCCAAGTGCGGGAACAGCAGTTCGGCCACGCGATACGACTCCTCGAGGTGGGGGTAACCCGAGAAGATAAAGGTGTCGATGCCCAGGTCCGCGTACTCCTTGACCCGCGCCGCAACCGTTGGGCCATCGCCCACCAGCGCAGTACCCGCGCCGCCCCGCACCAGGCCGACACCGGCCCACAGATTGGGGCTGACTTCCAGATTGTCGCGGTTGCCGCCATGCAAGGCCGCCATGCGTTGCTGGCCCACGGAATCGAAGCGCGCCAGGGACGCCTGGGCACGGGCGATGGTGTCGTCATCCAGGTGGGAGATCAGTTTGTCGGCGGCTTTCCACGCCTCTTCGTTGGTTTCACGCACGATCACATGCAAGCGAATACCGAAGCGCACGGTGCGCCCGAGTTTTGCCGCCTTGGCGCGAACCTGTGCGATTTTTTCAGCGACGGCCGCCGGGGGCTCGCCCCAGGTCAACACCATTTCCACCTGCTCGGCTGCCAGGTCCTGGGCCGCTTCGGAGGAACCGCCGAAATACAGCGGCGGACGCGGTTGCTGAATCGGCGGGTACAGCAGCTTGGCGCCTTTGACGCTGATGTGCTGGCCGTCGTAATCCACCGTTTCGCCTTCCAGCACACGGCGCCAGATGCGGGTGAATTCCACCGAAGCCTGGTAGCGCTCTTCGTGGCTGAGGAACAGACCATCACCAGCCAATTCTTCCGGATCGCCGCCGGTGACCAGGTTGAACAACGCACGGCCACCGGACAGGCGATCCAGGGTCGCGGCCTGACGCGCGGCCACCGTCGGGGAAATGATCCCGGGGCGCAGGGCGACCAGGAATTTCAAACGCTGGGTCACCGGGATCAGCGAGGCGGCCACCAGCCATGAGTCTTCGCAGGAGCGACCGGTGGGAATAAGCACCCCGCCGAACCCCAGGCGGTCTGCCGCCTGGGCTACTTGTTGCAGGTAACCGTGGTCAACGGCGCGGGCGCCTTCGGCGGTGCCAAGGTAATGGCCGTCGCCGTGGGTAGGCAGGAACCAGAAAATATTGAGGCTCATGGAGTTGTCTCCTGAAGAAGTCGGATTACGGCGCTTTGGCCACGGCGGCGGGTGGCGTCCAGATCACGTCCTTGATGTTCAAGGGTTTGGGGATCAATTTGAGTTGATAGAAGCTGTCGGCGATTTTCTGTTGGGCGGCGACCACTTCCGGGGTCAGAAACAGCGCGCCGTAGCCCTGGCGCTTCACCGAAGTCAGGGTGATGTCAGCCGGCAGGCCGAGCAGTGGCGCTACCTGTTCAGTCACTTCCTGCGGGTTGGCCTTGGACCACTCGCCCACGGCGCGCACTTCTTCGATCAACGCCTTGACTACCTCGGGGTGTTTTTCGGCGTACGGTTTGGTCGCCAGGTAGAACTGATGGTTGTCGGCGATGCCGGTGCCGTCACGCAGGGTGCGGGCTTGCAGCTGTTTCTCGGCGGCGGCCTGGTACGGGTCCCAGATGACCCAGGCGTCCACGCTGCCACGTTCGAACGCGGCACGCGCATCGGCGGGCGGCAGGAACACGGTCTGCACGTCTGTGTATTTCAGGCCGGCATCTTCCAGCGCGCGCACCAGCAGGTAGTGCACGTTGGAGCCTTTGTTGAGCACGACTTTCTTGCCCTTGAGCTCGGCCACGGATTTGATCGGCGAGTCTTTGGGCACCAGGATCGCTTCACTGGTCGGTGCCGGTGGCTCGTAGGCCACGTAGAGCAGATCGGCACCGGCGGCCTGGGCGAACACCGGCGGGGTTTCGCCGGTGACGCCGAAGTCGATGGAGCCCACGTTCAGGCCCTCCAGCAACTGCGGACCGCCAGGGAACTCAGTCCACTGAACGTTGACGCCTTGGGCAGCCAAACGCTTTTCCAACGAGCCTTTGGCTTTGAGCAGCACCAGCGTGCCGTATTTCTGATAACCGATCCGCAGGGTTTCTGCGGCCTGGGCTTGAACCATGGCGCCGAAGGACACAGCCGCAGCAAACAGTGCGACCAGACCACGACGCAAGATGACAGTGCGCATGGCGCTCTCTCCAAAAATGCGATAAGGGGGGTTGGCTGCACCTGCTTGGCCGTTGGCGGCTGAGTAAGGTGAGTACTTCTGTAGTTCGGTGTGGCTTAAATGCTCCAGCGAGCACTCAACAAACGTTCATTCAACACATTGGGGTCCAGCGGTTTCGGGCGACGGGCCATGGCGCTGTAAAACGTCTCCAGGGCCTCGTGCAAACGGTGTTCGAGTACAGGCACCAACTGGGCCTGGGCACTGCCTTCGCCATAGGCGATCTGGCTGTCTTCGGCAAAGATGCCGTGGAGCAATTCCTGGGCTTTGAGCGCCGACAACACGGGCTTCAAGGCATAGTCCACCGCCAGCATGTGGGCGATGCTGCCGCCAGTGGCCATTGGCAACACGATCTTGTGCGCCAGGGCCCGTTCGGGCAGCAGGTCCAGCACGGTTTTCAAGGCGCCGGAAAACGAGGCCTTGTACACCGGTGTAGCGATCACCAGGCCATCGGCGTTGGCCACTTGCTGCAACAGGTCGATGACCTTGGGGCTGTCGAAGCGTGCGTGCAACAAGTCTTCCGCCGGGAAGTCCCGTATCTGGTAACTCACCACCTCCACACCTTTGTCCTGCAACCATTGACGGGTTTTCTCCAGCAAGACCCCGGAGCGGGAACGCTGACTGGGACTGCCTCCAAGTGTTACGACCAACATGCGGGAATTCCTTGAGCGGGTGCCGGCGGTTCGCTGTGTGACGATGGCGCCAAGATGGAACAGACCTTATCAGCTGATTCATATATCTATAAATCTTATTTTTTCATTTGTTTATTCTTTAAATGAATATGCAACCCATCAAAACGCGAGCGAAAAAAAAGGCCGTGAAAACGGCCTGAAAACCCCTGCTATGTGAGACTTGAAATGCAGGCACCTGTGGGAGCGGGCTTGCTCGCGAAAGCGGTGTGTCATGAAAAGAGGCATCAACTGACAGTCTGCATTCGCGAGCAAGCCCGCTCCCACATTGGGTCCTGCGTTAACGATTCGGTTGTGGGGTGAGCCGCAGGTACGGCTTCACCGCGCGGTAGCCTTTCGGAAAGCGTTTCTTGATTTCTTCCTCATCCTTGAGCGACGGCACGATCACCACCTCATCACCGTCCACCCAGTTGGCGGGCGTGGCGACCTTGTGGTTGTCGGTCAGTTGCAGCGAGTCGATGACCCGCAGGATTTCATGGAAGTTGCGCCCCGTGCTGGCCGGGTAGGTGATGGTCAGGCGAATCTTCTTGTTCGGGTCGATCACGAACAAGGAACGCACGGTAAGGGTGTCACTGGCGTTCGGGTGGATCAGGTCATACAGGTCGGAGACCTTGCGATCGGCATCGGCCAGGATCGGAAAGTTGACGACGGTGTTCTGGGTTTCGTTGATGTCCTCGATCCACTTGTGGTGGGAGTCCACCGGGTCGACCGACAGGGCAATCGCCTTGACGCCGCGCCGGGCGAATTCGTCCTTGAGTTTGGCGGTAAAGCCCAGCTCGGTGGTGCACACCGGGGTGAAGTCCGCCGGGTGGGAAAACAACACCCCCCAGCTGTCGCCCAGCCATTCGTGGAAACGGATCTTGCCGGCGCTGGAATCCTGTTCGAAGTCGGGGGCGATATCGCCCAGTCTTAGGCACATGGTGTGGCTCCTGGTGAGTGCTTATAGCGCCTACTGTGCAGGGTTTCTGAGTTATTTAAAAAGAATAAATATCGATTTATCTAGACGATAAGTGAATATTAAAAATGTGTTCATTGGACGCGGCAACGGACGAGGCGCACCATGGGTTCCAAGGTTCGAGAAGGCCTTGAGACGCTGTAAAAGAGGGGTTCAGGAAGGGCTTGCGGGGGTTGAGCCCGACTTGAAACGCAAGACACCTTGCCCGGCATTGCGCCGGGCAAGGCTTTACAGTCTTACAACAGCGGGATCGAGTAGCTGACGATCAAGCGGTTTTCGTCCTGGGAACGGGTGTTCGCCAGGTCGGTGCGCCACATCGCGTTTTTCCACGCGAAGCCGAGGTTTTTCAGCGGACCTTCCGGCACAACGTAGGCCAGGGTCAGGTCGCGTTCCCACTCGGTTTTTTCGCCAACGATGGTGTCGATGTTGTCGCCACGCAGGTAAACCACGCCAGCCGTCAGGCCAGGTACGCCGACCTTGGCGAAGTCGTAGGCGTAGCGAGCTTGCCAGGTACGCTCGCCGGCACGGGCGAACTTCTGGATCTGCATGTCGGTGATGGTGCTGTTCGACGAGCCGTCACCCTGGTTCAGCCAAGGGAAGTCACTGTCACCCTTGGTGTACTGGTAGCCAGCGCCGAAGGTGTGACCGTTGACCGAGTACAGCGCCAGGTAGCTGTACAGATCGTTGTCGACCTTACCCTTGACCTTGGTGGCGTTGGTCGGATGGTCGGAGTAGTAACCGGTGGTGTAGTAGCCAGCGGTATCACCGTTGGCGCCGTTGTCACGGCTGCGGTAGTAACGCAGGTCACTCTTCAGGACGCCAGGACCGATTGCCCAGTTGTGCACCAGGCCCAGGAAGTTCTGCTCGTAGAAGTCCTTCAGCTCGCCGTAGTAGTACGAAGCGGTCAGGTCTTTGGTGATTTTGTAATCAGCACCGGCGTAGTAGAACTTGTTGACGAAGTTACCGGCGTTGTAGTTCGAGCTACCGTTGGCGCCAGCCAGCGACAGGCCTTCGTTGTTGCTGGAGTTACGCCCTTTGGCGTGCTCGATCTGACCGGCAGTCAGGGTCAGGTCCTTGATCTCGCCGGAAGTGATCTGGCCACCCTGGAAGGTTTGCGGCAGCAGACGACCGTCGTTGGTCTTGATGACCGGGTTGTTTGGCTGCAGGGTGCCGATTTTCAGCTCGGTCTGGGAGATCTTGACCTTGCCGGTCACGCCCAGGCTGGCGAAATCATGAACAGCCTTGTTGCCATCGCTTGGGAAGATGGTGCCGCCCGAAGCAGTACCACTGTAGTTGCCGTGATCTGCGCGGCTGGAGTCCAGGCGCACGCCGTACAGGCCGATCGCGTCAACACCGAACTGAACGGTACCTTGGGTGTAACCCGAGATGAAACGCAGATCGAAGCCTTGGCCCCATTCAGCGTTCTTGTTACGAGTGGTGGCGCCAGGCGCACCATCGCGGTTGTCGGTGTTGATGTAAAAGTTACGCAGCCCCAGTGTTGCCTTGCTGTCTTCGATGAAACCGGCGGAGTTTGCCTGTTGGGCAATCGCAGCGACAGCCACGGCCAACGCCAATGTTGACTTCTTCATGTACCGCTCCTCTCATTTCTAATTTTTGTATTTCTTTGGTCGCGGGTCTGACGCCCTTGATCCACAGATGCGCGATTAGCGCCAGATAGTGAATACCAAGTCAATCGTAACCTTGTGTGTCTACTACCTTCGTCTAACCGCTGTTGATTTGGTCCCTGCAGGGTAATGAGTTTTTCATACACCCAAAAAGAATTATTTCATTCTTTTTCATACGATCCAGGAATAAGTCTTTCCATGGCACGGGCCGAACAGCATAGACAACCCGCTCCATAAGCTAATGCCCAAATGGTATTTACTCGCCTGTTTTTAGATCGATTAGTGTGACCGTACTGTTGCATACGTCACTCACGATCAAAAAGGCGACGCCATCATGGCCAAACGCACATCCTCTCGTCAATTTGTTACAGTTTTTGTGTCACTAATACTTTCTTTTGGTGTCCAAGCGGCCGGCCTCACCGTGGGCTACCAAACCGGCATCGACCCCAGCAAAGTCCCACAGGCAGACGGCCTCTACGAGAAAACCCTCGGCGAAACGATCAACTGGCGCCGATTCAACAGCGGGCCAGAAGTCGTCACCGCTATCGCCTCGGGCGATGTGCAGATCGGCAACCTGGGGTCCAGCCCTCTCGCCGCAGCCGCTTCGCGCAACCTGCCGATCGTGGCGTTTATCGTATCGGCACAGATCAACGCATCTGAAGCGCTGGTGGTGCGCAACGGCAGCGGCATCGATAAACCCGCCGACCTGGTCGGCAAAACCATCGCTACCCCCTTCGTCTCAACCTCTCATTACAGCCTGCTCGGCGCCTTGAAGCACTGGGGCCTGGACACCCGGCAAGTCAAAGTGGTGAACCTGCAACCCGCCGAAATTGCCGCCGCATGGAAACGGGGCGACATCGACGGCGCCTTCGTGTGGTCGCCGGCACTCGGCGAAATTCGCAAGACCGGCAAAACCCTGACAGACGCGGCCCAGGTGGGCCAGTGGGGCGCACCCACCTTTGAAGTGTGGGTGGCGCGCAAGGATTTCGCGGAAAAACATCCTGACGTAGTGGCCAGGTTTGCCAAGGTCACCCTGGATTCGTTCGCCGACTATGCAGCCCATAAAGATAGCTGGACGGTGGATTCCGAGCCGGTGCAGAAAATCGCCAAATTGACAGGCTCGAACGCAGCCGACATTCCCGAGCTGCTGTCCGGCACGACCTTTCCGGATGCACAGGCACAGCAGACCGATGCCCTGCTCAAAGGCGGCACGGCGAAGGCGATTGGGGAAACGGCGAAATTCTTGAAGGAACAGGGGAAGGTTGAAACGGTGTTGCCGGACTATTCGGCGTTCGTGACCGACAAATTTATCGGCCATTAGCAGATCCAGTGTGGGAGAGGGCTTGCTCGCGAAGACATCGTGTCAGTCAATATAAGGCTGATTGATACACCGCCTTCGCGAGCAAGCCCGCTCCCACATTCAGAGCTGCTGTATTTTCAATCTCCGACTTTACAGGGCCTTTTCGAAAATCTTCGAATTGCGCTGATAGTTGTACAGCGACGCCCGCGCCGCAGGCAGTCGATCCACGCTGCTCGGCGCAAAACCGCGCTCACGGAACCAATGGGCCGTACGCGTGGTGAGCACGAACAAAGTCTTCAAGCCCTGCGCCCGTGCACGGCTTTCGATGCGCTCCAGCAACTCGTCCCCGCGGCCACCGTGGCGGTATTCCGGGTTCACCGCCAGGCACGCCAGCTCACCCGCGTCCGAATCCGCAATCTGATACAGCGCTGCACAGGCGATGATCATGCCTTCGCGCTCCACCACACTGAACTGCTCGATCTCGCGTTCCAGCACTTCCCGCGAACGCCGCACCAGAATCCCTTGCTCCTCCAGCGGGCTGATCAAGTCAAGCAAACCGCCCACGTCTTCAATCGCCGCTTCACGCACCAGCTCGAATTGTTCCTGGGCCACCAGCGTGCCGCCGCCGTCCCGGGTAAACAATTCGGTGAGCAAGGCACCGTCTTCGGCGTAGCTGACGATATGACTGCGCCCTACACCACCCCGGCAGGCCTCGGCAGCCGCATCGAGCAACTCGGCCTGGTAATTGCTGCCCAGGCGCTGCAAGTGGGCCGGTACTTGTTGCGGACGCAGCTCGCGAACCAGGCGACCGTTTTCGTCGATCAGCCCCAGGTCGGCACCGAACAGCAACAACTTGTCGGCGCCCAGGTCGATGGCGGCGCGGGTCGCGACGTCTTCACAGGCCAGGTTGAAGATTTCACCGGTCGGCGAATAGCCCAACGGCGACAGCAGCACAATGGAGCGCTCATCCAGCAGACGGTTGATGCCCTTGCGATCGACCCGGCGCACTTCGCCGGTGTGGTGGTAATCCACCCCTTCCAGCACGCCGATGGGCCGCGCGGTTACCAGGTTGCCGCTGGCGACACGCAAGCGCGAGCCCTGCATCGGCGACGAGGCCATGTCCATGGACAGGCGCGCTTCAATGGCAATACGCAGGTGGCCGACCGCGTCGATCACACACTCCAGGGTCGCGGCATCGGTGATGCGCAAACCTTCGTGGTAAGCCGGGGTCAGGCCGCGCGCTTCAAGGCGCGCTTCGATCTGTGGACGCGAGCCGTGCACCAGCACCAATCGCACGCCGAGGCTGTGGAGCAGCACCAGGTCGTGGACGATATTGCCGAAGTTGGGATGTTCCACACCGTCGCCGGGCAGCATGACCACGAAGGTGCAGTCCCGGTGAGCGTTGATGTAGGGCGAAGCGTGACGAAGCCAATTGACGTATTCGGGCATGAACCTGGGCCTGTAATAAAAAGCAGCCAAAAAGAATGAATCGTTAAAACGCACAGCGGGCTGATGGTTATCGTCGGAACAGGCTTGGCGACACGCTCGCTCTCCTTCTATGTACGAATGGGCTGGGGTTAATTTATGCGGGCTTCAGGCAGTAATGCTCGATCAGTTCCCGCAATAGACGCACTGTAGGCGTCAAGCGTGACATTTCGAGGTATTCGCCCGGCTGGTGGGCACACGCGATATCGCCCGGGCCCAGCACCAGGGTTTCGCACCCAAGGCGCTGAAGATAAGGCGCTTCGGTGCCGAACGCTACTGCTTCGGCACGATGGCCGGTCAATCGTTCCGCGACCCGCACCAACTCGGCGTCTTCCGCTTGTTCGAACGGCGGCACTTCAGGAAACAGCGGCGCGTAATCGATCGTCACCTGATGGCGCTCGGCCACAGGTTGCAGCTTCTGGCGGATGGCGTCGCGCAGCACCTGAGGGTCCATGCCCGGCAAAGGCCGCAGGTCGAACTCCAGGGAGCACTGACCGCAGATGCGGTTGGGGTTGTCGCCACCATGGATGCAGCCGAAATTCAGGGTCGGCTGCGGCACACTGAATTGCGGGTTGCGGTATTCGCGTTGCCAGGCCAGGCGCAGGCCACGCAGTTCGCCGATGGCATCGTGCATGGCCTCCAGGGCGCTGTGCCCTAGGCGCGGGTCCGACGAGTGGCCGCTTTGGCCAAGAATGTCGATACGCTCCATCATCACGCCTTTGTGCAGTCGGATCGGCTTGAGGCCCGTCGGCTCGCCGATCACCGCCGCACGGCCCAGTGGGCGTCCGGCTTCGGCCAGCGCCCGGGCGCCGGCCATGGAGCTTTCTTCGTCGCACGTGGCGAGGATCAGCAAGGGTTGCTTGAACGGTTGGTCCAGCAATGGCAACACGGCCTCAATGGCCAAGGCGAAAAAACCCTTCATGTCGCAACTGCCCAACCCTACCCAACGGCCGTCAACTTCCGTCAGCTTGAGCGGATCGGTTTTCCACAGCGCCGCATCGTAAGGAACGGTGTCGCTATGGCCCGACAGCACCAGGCCACCAGGTCCCGTGCCATACGTGGCCAACAGGTTGAATTTGCCAGGGCTGACCTGCTGGATATCGATGGCGAACCCCAGATCCCCCAGCCAACCGGCCAGCAGGTCGATCACGGGGCGATTGGTCTGGTCGAGAGACGCCTGGGTGCAACTGACCGACGGCGCGGCAATCAGCGCGGCGAACTGCTCTTTCATGGTGGGTAATGGCATGCGCGGTCTCTCAACTTCCCGGATGAAGCCCACTATAGAGCCATCTGTACGACACAATAAACCGTTGCGGCGCGTTGCCGGGCTCAGTCCTGTACACTGCACGGCCTTGGCAGCCACTCTTTTCCCCGGCTGCGCTCCCGATCCTGGATTTTCCGGCCATGCAGAAAGAAACCGAAATCAAGCTCCGCGTCAGCCGCGAAACACTCGCCGCGCTGCGTGAGCACCCGTTACTGAAAAAACGCAACAAAAGTGGCTGGGAACGCCGTGAGTTGATGAACCAGTATTTCGACACTCCCGAGCGCGAACTGGCCCAGGCCAAAGTCGCCCTGCGCTTGCGCAAGGACGGTGACGCCATCATCCAGACCCTCAAGACCCGAGGCCAGAGCGTCGCCGGCCTGTCGGAACGCAACGAGTACAACTGGGACCTGCCCAAAGCCAAGCTCGACGTGAAAAAACTCGACGGCGAATGTTGGCCCGAGCAGTTGGCCGAACTGGACAAAAAGACCCTCAAGCCGATCTTCACCACCGACTTCGTGCGTGAACGCGCCGAAATCGCCTGGGGCCGTGGCAAGGCCAAAGTGGTGATCGAAGCCGCCCTGGACCTGGGCCATGTGGTCGTCGGCAAGCAGAAGGAAGAAATCTGCGAGCTGGAACTGGAACTGCGCGAAGGCGAACCGGCCGCCCTGCTGGAACTGGCCGCCGAATTGGCCGAAACCCTGGCGCTGATGCCCTGCGATATCAGCAAGGCCGAACGCGGCTATCGCCTGTACGACGCCAGCAGCTATTCCCTGAGCCTGCCCGCGCCGCAACTGCACGCCGAAATGCCCCTGGACGATGCCTTCGCCGCGATCCTGTGGCACCTGCTGGGCAGCAGCCAGCGCCTGGCCGAGCAATACCGCTTCAATGGCCACTGGCGCCTGCTGCAAGACTGGGTCGACAACCTCGGCGAACTGCGCGCCCTGATCGGCAGCCTGGGCCAGGCCGCACCGCGTCAAGCCACCCGTGAACTGCGCAGCGCACTGGATGCATTGCTGGAAGACTGGCGCCCGCTGGTACAGGCTGGCGACGACGATGAAGACATTCGCAAAGCCGCGCCGGAACAGTTCATCGAAGAACTGGACGACGTGCGTTGGGGCCTGTTCTCACTCAACGCATCGCGCTGGCTGCTGGCTCGCACCTGGACCGTTGACCGCAACGTGCGGGGTAACCGTCAGGGCGCGGCGCAGATCACCAACTGGCTGCCGCGCCTCTTGGCCGAAGACGCCGTCGCCCTGCAACTGCCGCGCTACCAACAACAGCCGGAAGACCTGGCCGAGCAGCTGCCGCGCATCGAGCGCATCCAGGCCTGGCTGCACCACGCCCGTCACGTGGTGGACATACCGGAGCTGGACCGCTTGTACGGCGAGTTGAACAAGCTGGCGCAACTGGCCCACCAACCGATCACCGATGAATCGCTGGATGCGCGGATGCAGCAGGCGATTGCGGTGTTTCAGAACCGCGCCTGGAAAACTTTGCTGCGCCTGTAAAATCGCTATCGCGGGCAAGCCCGGCTCCCACAGGGGAATGCATTCCAAATGTGGGAGCCGGGCTTGCCCGCGATGAGACCATCCCTGTCAGCGCAATACTGGCAGGCTGGTGGTGGACTTGATCTCCGACAAGGCCACAATCGAATTGACCTCCTGAATCCCCGGCACCATCGACAGTTTTTCGAAGAAAAACCGCTCATAGGCCTCGATGTCCGAGGTGACGATGCGCAGCAGAAAATCCACCGCCCCCATCAGCACATAACACTCCAGCACTTCCGGAAAGCCGCGAATCGCCTCGGTGAATTCCGTGAAGTTGGAACGACCGTGGGCGTTGAGTTTGACCTCGGCGAAAATCTGCGTATTAAGGCCGATCTTCTTGCGGTCCAGCAGTGTGACCTGACCCCGGATGACGCCCTCCTCCTTGAGCCGTTGAATCCGTCGCCAGCACGGCGATTGGGACAAGCCCACCTGTTCAGCGATCTGCGCGCTGGAGAGGGATGCGTCCTCTTGCAGAAGCGCCAGGATGCGACGGTCATAGACGTCCAGCTCGCTGTGCATATAAATACCTTCTAGGCAGCTAATTTTGAATTGAACAAGTCTATAAATAGGAAAAACAGCTCATCTTAGATAAGAAATCTCCCGAGACGAATGTAAAAATTTCGCCCATCAACTCAGGAGACTTCCCATGCAGGCCGTCGAAACCGACCACAGCGTTACCCGCGTCGACGCGTGGGCCGTCAACAGCGCCCATTGTCAGGCGCATTACCGGATCGTCGCCGAGGCAGAACCTGATGTGCTGTGCCGGGTGCTCAACCATTTCGCGCTGCAGTTTCTAATGCCTCGACAGGTCAAGGTGGACAGAGAAGATGATCTGCTCAACATCGAGATCATGGTGGATGGCCTGAGCTGGCACCGGGCCCAAGTGATTGGCGAAAAGATTCGAAACCTGATCAGCGTCTGCGCCCTGGACATATGGCCGGCCGATTCCGTGCGGCCCTCACCGATGATGGCAGCCGCCCGGTAAAAACCTGACATACACGCTGGCAGGAAGATTCATGCAGCCTGGCTAGCCTGGGGTTACGCCCAATGCCCCCAGGAACACCACGAATGTCAGTTGATCAACGATTGGACCTCCATCAGTTGTTACCCGCTCTGGCCAAGGACGGGTTGATCACTGGGGATTTGGCGAAACGCGTGCTGGCGCAACCGATCGATAACAGCCAGCATCCATTGGAGTGTATTGCCGCGCAGGGGTCGTGCCTGGAAACCCTCACCCAATGGCTTGCCCGGCTGGCCGGGCAACCTTACTTGCGTATCGACCCGTTGAAGATCGACGTGGCGGCCGTGGTGCCGCTGATGTCCCATGCCTTTGCTCAGCGTCACGCCATTCTCGCGGTCGCCGTGGATGCGCAGACCGTGACTGTCGCCAGTGCCCAGCCCCATGTCACGGGTTGGGAGACCGGGCTGGCACAGGTGCTCAAACGGTCGATCAAGCGCGTGGTGGCCAACCCCCAGGATATCCGGCGCTGTACCGGTGAGTTTTACCGGTTGGCGAAATCGGTCAGCGGCGCAGATCAGAAAACCGCCGGCACGGGTGCAATCGAACAGTTGCTCAACCTCGGCGCCAGCGACGAAGAGCCGGACGCCAACGACGCGCACATCGTCAATATCGTCGACTGGCTGTTGCAGTACGCCTTCAGCCAACGGGCGAGCGACATCCATTTGGAGCCGTGTCGCGACCAGGGCCGCGTACGCTTTCGCATCGATGGGCTGCTGCATGACGTCTATCAATTCCCGCCGCAGGTTATTTTGGCGGTGGTCAGCCGCCTGAAGAGCCTGGGGCGCATGAACGTGGCGGAAAAGCGCAAACCCCAGGACGGTCGGGTCAAGACCAAAAGTCCGACGGGGGCGGAAGTCGAACTGCGACTTTCGACCTTACCCACGGCCTTTGGCGAAAAACTGGTGATGCGGATTTTCGACCCACAGGTGTTGCTCAAGGACTTCGACCAGTTGGGCCTTTCCCCCGAGGACCAACAACGCTGGCACGCCCTGACAGGCCAGACCAACGGCATCATCCTGGTCACAGGTCCGACCGGCTCGGGCAAGACCAGCACCCTCTACACCACGCTCAAGCAACTGGCGACCCGAGAGGTCAACCTGTGCACGGTGGAAGACCCGATCGAGATGGTCGAACCGGCGTTCAACCAGATGCAGGTGCAACACAATATCGACCTGACCTTCGCCAGCGGCATTCGCGCCCTGCTGCGTCAGGACCCGGACATCATCATGATCGGCGAGATTCGCGACCAGGAAACCGCCGAAATGGCGATCCAGGCTGCGCTGACCGGGCACCTCGTATTGTCGACGCTGCACACCAATGACGCCCCCAGTGCTATCAGCCGCTTACTGGAGTTGGGCGTTGCGCATTACTTGATCAAGGCCACGCTGTTGGGCGTGATGGCACAACGTCTGGTACGGGTGCTGTGCCCCCATTGCAAACGCACGGAAAGCGGCACCCACGAGGCAGCAGGCTGCGCCGAATGTCGGAACAGCGGCTACCGGGGGCGCGCCGGCGTCTATGAAATCATGGTGCTGGACGATGACCTCAAGGCGCTGATCACACCCGGCACCGACGTGCAGGCCCTGCGCCACGCGGCCACCGCACGGGGTATGTGCAGCCTGCGGATGGCTGCCATGCACAAGGTGAAGGCCGGCCAGACCACGATGACCGAGGTATTGCGTGTCACGCCCGGGGATCCTGAAACAAATCCTTTGATTGTTGCCGGGTGAAACCGTCCTTATCGCTGGCAACACCGTTACAATCGGCGACAACACCGTTTCACCGACATCATCAGATAGGGAATCGCTATGCAGATCGGAACCGTACTGCTTCTTTTCGTGGGCCTGGCTATCGCCATCCTGTTCATGGGCTTCAAGGTGGTGCCCCAGGGCTACCAATGGACGGTCGAGCGCTTCGGCCGCTACACCAACACCCTCAAGCCCGGCCTGAACATCATCATCCCGGTCATGGACCGCATCGGTCGCAAGATCAACGTGATGGAAAGCGTGCTCGACATCCCGCCCCAGGAAGTCATCACCGCCGACAACGCCACCGTGCAGATCGACGCGGTGTGCTTCTTCCAGGTGGTCAATACGGCCCAGGCGGCCTATGAGGTCAACAACCTCGAACATGCGATCCGCAACCTGCTGCAAACCAACATCCGGACCGTGCTCGGCTCCATGGAACTGGACGCCATGCTCAGCCAGCGTGACGGCATCAACGAAAAACTGTTGAAAACCGTGGACGAAGCCACCGCGCCGTGGGGCATCAAGATCACTCGTATCGAAATCAAGGACATCAGCCCGCCTGCGGACTTGATGGCCGCGATGTCGGGCCAGATGAAGGCCGAGCGGATCAAGCGTGCCCAGATCCTTGAAGCCGAAGGTCTGCGGGCGTCGGCGATCCTGACCGCCGAAGGCAAGAAGCAGGCGCAGATTCTCGAAGCCGAGGGTAGCCGCCAGGCCGCGTTCCTTGAGTCCGAAGCCCGCGAGCGCCAGGCCGAAGCGGAAGCGCGTGCCACGCAGGTGGTGTCCGAAGCGATCGCGTCAGGCAACGTGCAGGCGGTCAATTACTTTGTCGCACAAAAATATGTCGACGCGTTGGGCAAGCTGGCCTCCGCCAACAACAGCAAGGTCATTCTGATGCCGCTGGAAGCCAGCCAGGTGATCGGTGCCGTCGGGGGTATCGGCGAAATCGTCAGGGCAACATTCGACAACAAGAAAGGCTGAGGCCGCCGCCATGTGGGACTTCCTGCAGCATCTGTCGTTCTGGGACTGGCTGGCACTGGGCACGGTGCTATTGATCCTCGAAGTTTTTGGCGCCGGCGGTTACCTGTTGTGGATGGGTATCGCCGCAGCGGCCGTGGGCGTGATCAAGTTTCTGGTCCCGCCACTCGGGCTGGAATGGCAACTGCTGCTGTTCGCGGTGCTGTCGATACTGACCGCGGTTTACTGGTGGAAACGCCAGCGCAGCAGTGCCAAGACCAGCGATCAGCCAGGGTTGAATGAGCGAGGGTCAGAACTGATAGGCCGCACCTTTGTGGTGCATCAAGCCATCATTGAGGGGCGCGGCAAGATCAAAGTCGGCGATGGCGTCTGGATGGTCACCGGCCCCGACAGCGCGGTAGGCGCTCAAGTACGGGTGGTTGGCCAGGAAGGCGTGGTTTTAAAGGTTGAAACTGTTTAGTCAATGATGGAACTCGGCCGGGCTTACTACAATCATAAAGTACAGATAACCCACCCGGAGTCACCCATCATGCGTCTTAAATATGCTGTCGCAACCCTTGCTGTGCTTTCCCTCCCTGTCGGTTCAGCCATGGCCGACAGTTTCTGGCGCAATGTCATCTCATCGGGCGCCACCACCGGCTCGACATACCTGACGTTCAAGGACCACAAACTGGTGGTTGCCGCTCAAGACGACGCCGGCAGCTTCGTTGCCAGCGACGGCGGCATCCGTGGCCCATACCTGGAAGCCGCCATGCAGAAGGTCCGCGCCGACAACCCTGGCTTGCAAGCCACGGACATGGAACTGGCCAACGCCATCCTCGCGAAAAACGCTGTTACCGAGTGAGTCCATCACTCTGAAGAATGCCGCTGATGAAGCGGCATTTTTTTGCCCGCAAGGTAACGATTCATTTACAGGCGACAGGCTATATTCAGTCAGCCCATGCAACCATGTCAGCACTGATACGTCTCTCACTCATCGCCAATCTGAAACGGATGCCTTCGTCGTCATGAGCCAACAGCCCTTCCTGCCGTTCTCCAAACCTACCATCGACGAAGCCACCATTTCGGCGGTCGGCGATGTACTGCGCTCGGGCTGGATCACCAGCGGGCCGAAAGTGCAGGCGTTCGAAGCCCAGTTGTCTGAGTACTTTGGCGGTCGGCCAGTGCGTACCTTCAATTCGGGCACCTGCACCATGGAAATCGCCTTGCGCATCGCCGGTATCGGGCCAGGTGACGAAGTCATCACCACCCCCATCTCTTGGGTTGCCACCGCCAACGTGATTCTGGAAGTGGGCGCCACACCGGTATTTGCCGACATCGACCCGATTACCCGCAACATCGACCTGGCGCAGGTCGAAGCCGCGATCACCCCGCGCACCAAGGCGATCATCCCGGTTTACCTCGCCGGCCTGCCCCTGGACATGCCGATGCTGTATGCCCTGGCCAACAAGTACAACCTGCGTATTGTCGAAGATGCCGCCCAGGCCCTGGGTTCCAGCTGGGATGGCGAACGCATTGGCGCCACGGGCGACTTCGTGTCGTTCAGCTTCCAGGCGAACAAGAACATCACCTCGTCCGAGGGCGGTTGTCTGGTGCTGAACAACGCCGAGGAGGCACGCCTGGCCGAGAAGTACCGCCTGCAAGGTGTCACTCGCAGCGGTTACGACGGGCTGGACGTGGACGTGCTGGGCGGCAAGTTCAACATGACCGACATTGCCGCCGCCATCGGCCTGGGACAATTTGCCCATATCGAGAAAATCACCGCGCACCGCCAGCACCTGGCGCGGCACTATTTCAAATGTTTCGGCGCTGACTTCGAGGCGCAATACGGCGCCCAACTGCCGCCGGCAGACTTCGAAAACAGCAACTGGCACCTGTTTCAGCTGGTATTGCCGGAGCGTCAGGACGGCCTGCCGGCGCGCGCCACCTTCATGGAGCAGATGCAGGCCCATGGCATCGGAATTGGCTATCACTACCCGCCGATCCACCTGCTGAGCCTGTATCGGGCGCAGGGGTTCAAAGAAGGCATGTTCCCGGTGGCAGAGAAAGTCGGGCGTTTGATCGTGTCGTTGTCGATGTTCACGGCGATGACAGAGGCGGATGTGGAGCGGTCGGTGGCAGCCGTGAAAGCGGTACTGGCAGCAGGCTGAAAAATCCGGCTCACCGCAAGCAACTGTGGGAGCTGACTCGCCTGCGATGGCATCACTGCGGTGTAACTGATACACCGAGGTGCCTGCATCGCAGGCAAGCCAGCTCCCACACTGATCTGTATTGTTTCAGCTACCTGTATCTACTCGCCGATAGCGGCTTTGTAGCCGGCGGCATCCAGCAACTTGGCCAGGTCTGCGTCCGCATTGCTTGGCTTGAGCTTGAAGATCCAGGACTCGTAAGGGGTTTCGTTCAACGATTCCGGGCTGTCGGCCAGTTCTTCGTTGACCTTGATGACTTCACCGGCTACCGGCGAATAGATGTCCGAAGCGGCTTTCACCGACTCCACGACGCCAGCAGTGTCACCCGCAGCGAAGACTTTGCCCACTTCCGCCAACTCGACAAACACCACATCACCCAACGCTTCCTGGGCGTGGTCGGAGATCCCGACAGTCACGGTGCCGTCAGCTTCCAGACGGGCCCATTCGTGGCTTTCGGCAAAACGCAGGTCGGCAGGGATATCGCTCATAGTCTGTGTCCTCAAGAAGTAATGTCAGCGGCCTTGGGCCTGCCGGAAATAGGTTAGATCAAGGTTTTGCCATAGCGCACGAAGGTCGGCTTGACCACTCGAACCGGGTACCACTTGCCGCGGATTTCCACTTCGGCCCGATCGGCAGTCGCCGTCGGTACTCGCGCCAGGGCAATGGATTTGCTCAACGTAGGAGAGAAACTACCACTGGTGATCTCTCCTTCGCCAACATTGGCGATACGAACCACCTGATGAGCGCGTAAAACCCCGCGCTCTTCCAGTACCAGCCCCACCAGTTTGGATTGCACACCGCCCGCTTTTTCGGCCTCGAGCGCAGCACGCCCGATGAACGTGCGTTCGGTCGGCTCCCACGCAATGGTCCAGGCCATATTGGCGGCCAGCGGCGAAACATCCTGGTGAATATCCTGGCCGTACAGGTTCATGCCGGCTTCCAGGCGCAAGGTATCCCGGGCGCCCAGACCGATGGGTGAAATACCGGCCCCCACCAGGTCGTTGAAAAAGGCCGGTGCCTGATCGGCAGGCAGCACGATTTCCAGGCCATCTTCGCCGGTGTAGCCGGTACGGGCGATAAACCAGTCGCCATCGGCCAGGCCTTCAAACGGCTTGAGCTGATGGATCAAGGCCGCGCGAGATTGGGACACCAGCTCGGCAATCTTCTGCCGTGCATGGGGGCCTTGGATAGCGAGCATGGCCAGCTCGGGCCTCTCCTGCAGCTGCACCGCGTAGTTGCCCGACTGCGCCTGCATCCAGGCCATGTCCTGGTCACGGGTGGCGGCATTGACCACCAACCGATAACCGGTCTGGGTGCGATAGACGATCATGTCGTCCACCACACCGCCCTGCTCGTTGAGCATGGCGCTGTACAACGCACGGCCGCAGCCGTGCAAACGATCGACGTCATTGGCCAGCAGATACTGGAGCCACTCCTTGGCCTGAAGGCCTGTGACATCGATCACGGTCATGTGAGATACATCGAACACCCCGCAATCGCGTCGCACCTGATGGTGTTCTTCGACTTGCGAGCCGTAGTGCAGAGGCATATCCCAACCGCCAAAATCGACCATTTTCGCGCCGAGGGCGAGATGCAGGTCATACAGAGGCGTACGCTGTCCCATGGGTTTCTCCTTCCGGGCTTGGCGAAGGTGCGGCAGGTTGCCTTTCATGCTGAACACCTTGGATTACAAGGCTTGCAGCCATGTCCAGCGTCCCGACCCGAAAGACGGACCGCACCGAATGCCGCGCATTGTAGCCGCAAGCCGTAGGACTGGCACCTAACCGATTGGCCGCGCGGAGCGTCGAATGAGCCCGATGACCGGCAACAGGCCCACCAGCACCAGGGTCAACGCCGGCAAAGAAGCCCGCGCCCACTCGCCTTCGCTGGTCATCTCGAAAATGCGTACCGCCAGGGTGTCCCAGCCAAACGGGCGCATCAGCAAAGTAGCGGGCATCTCCTTGAGCACATCGACGAACACCAAGAGCGCGGCGCTCAATGTCCCGGGCAGCAACAGAGGCAGATACACTTTGCAAAACAGTCGTGGCCCGCTCACACCCAGGCTGCGTGCGGCTTCAGGCAATGAAGGACGGATTCGCGCCAGGCTGTTTTCCAGCGGTCCGTAGGCCACCGCCAGAAAACGCACCAGATAGGCCAGCACCAGCGCCGACAGGCTGCCCAGCAGCAACGGCTTGCCCGCGCCACCCAGCCACCCCGACAGCGGCACCACCCACTGGCGGTCCAGGTAGCTGAAGGCCAACATGATCGACACCGCCAGCACCGAACCTGGCAAGGCATAGCCGACGTTCGCCAGGCTGATGCCGGAGCGGATCGCCCGGGTCGGTGCGAGGCGATTGGCGAACGCCAGCACCAGCGCCACGCTCACCGTGATCAGGGCAGCAATGCCACCCAGGTAGAGGGTGTGGGCGATCAGGCCCGAATAGCGCTCATCCAGGTCGAAGCGGCCGCGCTGCCAGAACCACACGACCAGTTGCAGCATGGGAATCACAAAGGCGCAAGCGAACACCAGGCCGCACCAGAAGCTGGCCGCGGCCCCCTTGAGCCCGCTCAGGTGGTACAGCGCCTTGCCCCGCGGCCGTTCGTTGCTCGCTCGACTGGCACCCCGGGCCCGCCGTTCGCCGTACAGCACCACCATTACCACCAGCAGCAACAGGCTGGCCAATTGCGCTGCGCTCGACAGGCTGAAAAAGCCGTACCAGGTCTTGTAGATGGCCGTGGTGAAGGTGTCGAAGTTGAACACCGAAACCGCCCCGAAATCCGCCAGGGTCTCCATCAGCGCCAAGGCCACACCGGCGCCGATCGCAGGCCGCGCCATGGGCAGGGCCACACGCCAGAACGCCTGCCACGGCGACTGTCCCAGCACCCGCGCGGCCTCCATCAAACCTTTGCCCTGGGCCAGGAACGCAGTGCGCGCCAGCAGATAAACGTAGGGATAGAACACCAGCACCAACACGATGATCACGCCGCCGGTGGAGCGCACGCGAGGTAACCTCACACCACTGCCGAACCATTCACGCAGTGCCGTTTGCACGGGGCCCGCGAAGTCCAGCAGCCCCACGAACACAAATGCCAGCACATAGGCCGGAATCGCGAAGGGCAACATCAACGCCCAATCGAGCCAGCGCCGGCCAGGGAACTCGCAGAGGCTGGTCAGCCAGGCCAGGCTGACGCCCAGCAAGGTCACGCCCATGCCGACACCCAGCACCAGCGTCAGGGTATTGCCCAGCAGCCGGGGCATCTGGGTGTCCCAGAGGTGGGACCAGATTTGCGCATCGATGCTTTGCCAGGACAGCAGCAGCACGCTCAGCGACAGTAATACCAGGGCGGCGACGCTGAAGACCGGCAGGTACCAGCGGCGTTGGGCGGGGTGGGCCAAAGGTGATTCTCAGTGGATGAATATTTTGAAGTCACCGCGAATCAATGTGGGAGCTGGCTTGCCTGCGATACAGGCACCTCGGTGTATCAGTGA
>NZ_JBSVVZ010000062.1:0-41286 GCF_054071875.1 Pseudomonas sp. SDO524_S393
TAAAAAACACCGCGATCTGCCAGGCAGACCGCGGTGTTTGATTTCAGGGCCGCTGCGCAGCCCGGTACAGGCGGTGCGACGATTCGACAAGCCTGCTCACCACAACAACCAGGTTGTCCAAGACAGACCTGCTCATCAGATAAAGTAGTTAGCCTGCTTTCTTTTCCCTCGAGCCCTTGCCATGATGCCCTCACCGCCCGCCCGCGAACGAGTGCCCATGCCTGCCGCCACCCCCAGCTCCCTGTCGATCACCCTGCAGATCGTCTCCATCGTCTTCTACACCTTCATCGCCTTTATCTGCATCGGCCTGCCGATCGCGGTGATCCCTGGCTATGTGCATGAGCAACTGGGCTTCAGCGCGGTAGTGGCCGGCGTGACCATCGGTTCGCAATACCTCGCTACCCTGCTCAGCCGCCCCATGGCCGGGCGCATGTCGGACAACGTGGGCACCAAGCGCGCCATCGTGTTGGGCCTGGCCGGCATCCTGATCAGCGGCGTATTGACGTTTTTCGCCACGCTGGTGCAAAGCCTGCCGACACTGAGCCTGGGCATTCTGATCGTCGGGCGCTTGCTGCTGGGCGTGGCCCAGGGGCTGATCGGCGTCGGCACCATCAGTTGGTGCATGGGCCAGGTCGGCGCCGAACACACCGCGCGCTCGATTTCGTGGAACGGCATTGCATCCTATGGTGCCATCGCCATTGGCGCACCACTCGGCGTGGTGATGGTCGCCGAGTACGGCTACACCAGCCTTGGCATTGCGCTGTCAGTGCTGGCCGCTTTGGGGCTGGTGCTGATCCGCAACAAACCGTCGGTGCCGGTGGTGCGTGGCGAACGCTTGCCGTTCTGGGCGGTGTTCGGTCGCATCGCACCGTTCGGCACCAGCCTGTGCCTGGCCTCCATCGGCTACGGCACCCTCACCACTTTCATTACCCTCTACTACCTCAATCGGGGCTGGGCCGGCGCGGCCTACTGCCTCACGGTATTCGGCGTGTGTTTTATCCTGTCGCGGCTGGTATTCATCTCGGCCATCAGCCGCTTTGGCGGTTTCCGCGCGGCGATTGCCTGCATGAGCATCGAAACCCTCGGCCTGACCCTGCTGTGGCTGGCACCCTCCACCGGCGTCGCGTTGATCGGTGCCGGGCTGACCGGTTTTGGTTTGTCGCTGGTCTATCCGGCACTGGGTGTGGAAGCGATCAAGCAGGTGCCCAACAGCAGCCGGGGTGCCGGATTGAGTGCGTATGCGGTGTTTTTTGACCTGGCCCTGGCGATTGCCGGACCGTTGATGGGCGCCGTGGCGCTGAACCTCGGCTATGGCTGGATCTTTTTCTGTGCTGCGCTGTTATCCGTCGCGGCACTGAGCCTGACGATGCTGCTCAAACGCCGCGCCTACTGATCGGCGGTCTGCAACCCGGCACGGGTGGATTGACCCAGACTGTGGCTGAAGAAACGCCCGGCTTCAGACACGAGATCACGGTGGATGCCCTCGCGATCAACACCATCGGCATCGGTGCAGATCGCCGGCATCGCGATCAACTGATCACTGTCGCACGGCGCCATGAACACGAAGTGCCCGGCCCCCGCCAGCAATTTGAAATCCGGCGGTTCCGGCAGCTTGCGCGCCAGCGCCGCAGCGTTCTTGTCTACCGCCACCAGTTTGTCGCCGTCACCGCTATAAAGCAGCACCGGCACATGCACGTCGGCCAGGGTGTGACGTCCGAACATCAGGCTCAATGGCGCCATCAGCATCAGCGCGTGGATGCGCGGGTCGGATTGTGGCTGCAGGTCGTCACGGTCCACCACCAGCTCGCCCTTGGTGGTGCAGGCATCGCGGTCCTCCGGACGCTCCTGGCAATAGCGGCGCAACCGGTCGAAGTCAGGCTTGGCGCCGGCCAGGATCAACGCGGTTTCGCCTCCGGCCGAATAGCCAATGACACCGACCTGATCGACGTTGACGAACGGCGACAGCATCGGGTCGCCCAGCGTGGCGGTGATGGCTTCGGAAATCTGGATAGGCCGCCCATACAGGTTGCTCACCGTGCCCAGGCGGCTGTGATCCTTGTAGTTGTCACCGGGGTGCAGCACCGCCACCACCACAAACCCCTTGCGCGCCAGGGATGTGGCCAGATCATGCAGGGCCAGTGGCGTACCGGTGTTGCCGTGGGACAGCATCAGCATGGGGAAGCGGCCAATGGCGACCTTGGCATCTTCGGTGGCGGCGACGTGGTAGGCGCCCAGTTGGGTGGTGTGACCGACATCGGTGGACGGGTAGAACGCGATGGCTTTCATCGGCTGCAGGTCGAGCGGGTCGAGGAACATCATGCGATGAAAACCCACGCTCCAGTGCGGGTGCGGCGCGGGTGCGGCCTGCACTGAAATCAGGCCACCGAGCAGGAAAAGAACCACAACTGCACAAAGACGCATCATGAGGATGTCCACCTTTGCTGCGTAAAAGCCGGCATGTCTATGGGAAAAGTCCATGGTCTGGGCGCTCGCACCGGGTGATAAACCCATGCGTGCATAACCTGGGCCAAGGTAAAGACAGCGGGTAAACGAAAAAACTCCGCACTCCGATCACTTTCAGGTGATCAGACTACAGAGTTTAGGCGCCCGGCTTCAGATTGAAACCGGGCAGCGGCGAAATTTACACAAGCCTTACGCGGCGTTGAACAATTGTTCGTTGATGACTACGTTGGCGTCGTTCAGGGACTTGTTGCGCACTTCTTCACCGTAGGCCAGGCCCTGGGCGCGAACGAATTCAATGTCGGTGATGCCCAGGAAGCCAAACATCAGCTTCAGGTAATCTTCGTGACCCACATTGCTCGGTTGACCGGCATGCAGGCCGCCGGCGGTGGAGACGATGATCAGCTTCTTGCCACCGCACAGGCCTTCCGGGCCGGCTTCGCTGTAGCGGAAGGTCTGACCGGCAACGGCGATGCGGTCAATCCACGCCTTGAGCTGGGACGGCACCGAAAAGTTGTACATCGGCGCACCGATCACCACGGCGTCAGCGGCGATGAACTCGGCCAACGATTTTGCGCTCAGTTCGGCTTCGTGCTTCTGCACCGCATCACGCAGCTCGGCTGCAGTGCCCAGGGCACCCAGGGTCAGGCCGGAAAAGTGGCTGATGTCTTCGGCCGCCAGGTCGCGGTAGGTCACTTCCACACTCGGTTGCGCCGCTTGCCAGGCCTTGACCACGCCAGCGCTGAGCTGACGGGAAGCCGAGTTGTCGCCGAGGATGCTGGAATCGATATGCAACAGTTTCATGCGGTTCTCCAAGTGAGGATCGCGGCAAGGCGATCAAGTGAGGCTAATGCTACAGGCAGCATCAATCGTCGATTAGAGGGCTCAAATGCGATTATTTGTCCCGCTGGTGGGACAATGTTAGCTCAGCCTGTACGGATCGTGCCGGGTTATTGCCCAATCCTATGAGACGCTGGATTTCACCTGCGGTTCGCTTCATCCTCGCCGCAGAACCGACAGCCTTCGAGCGCACCATGCCCCCACACTCCCCCGCCCTGACCAAGGGCCTGACGCTGATCCTCGCCATCTGCTGCGGATTTTCCGTGGCAACGATCTACTACAACCAGGCGATGTTGCCGCTGATCGCCAATACGTTCGATGTCTCCACCGCCCATGTCGGGCAGATCGCGATGTTGACCCAGCTCGGCTACGCCTGCGGACTGTTGCTGTTCGTGCCATTGGGCGACCGCATCAGTCGGCGCACGCTGATCCTCGCCGTGCTGTGCCTCAACTTCATCAGTTTGCTGGCGTCGGCCACGGCGCCCTCCTATTCCCTGCTGCTGGTAGCCAGCGTGCTGCTGGGCCTGTCCGGCATCAGTGCCCAGGTGATCATTCCAGCGGCGTCCGACCTCAGTGATCCCCTGCAAAAAGGCGCGGTGCTTGGCCTGATGGTCAGCGGCCTGTCTGCCGGCGGCCTGCTCGCCCGTACGGTCAGCGGCGTGGTCAGTGGCTGGCTCGGCTGGCGCGGCATGTTCGCCGTGGCGGCGGCACTGGATGTGCTGCTGTTCCTGGCGATTCTGACGCGCATGCCGGTTTCGGTGTCCACCAGCAAGCTGGCCTACGGCGCCTTGCTCAAGTCACTGTGGGGCCTGGCGACGCAGTACCCGACCCTGCGTCAGTCAGCGCTCAAGGCCGGCCTGGTGTTTGGCGCACTCAACGTGTTCTGGGGTTCGATGGCGGCGCTGCTGGCCGCACCGCCCTACGGATTCTCCAGCGCCCAGGCAGGGTTGCTGGGGCTCTCGGCCATCGTCGGCATTCTCTGCGCCTCCACCATCGGCGACCAGACCCGACGCCACCGCCAACTGTTGGAATGGGTGGGTATCGGCACCGTGCTGGTGGCGTTCGTGCTGATCTTTGCCTTCGGCCCGCGAGGCTGGTGGCTGCCGCTCCTGGTGGCTGCAACCTTCCTGGACCTGGGCAACCGTATCAACCAACTGGCCAACCAGACCCGCGTGCTGGCCCTGGAACCTTCGGCCACCAGCCGCCTGAACACGGTGTTCATGGTGGTCTACTTCATCGGCGGCGCCTTGGGTTCGGCGTCGGGCGCCTTTGCCTCCGAGCATTTCGGCTGGCAGGGCCAGGCACTGGCCGGCGTCGCCTTTGCCGGTACCGCGTTGCTGATCACCCTGCTCAGTGGGATGACACGTAAATCGACGACGTCGTAGGTGCGGGCAACGCATAGGTACGCTTCATCCACTGGATCTCTTCCTGAGGCGTACGCCCGAAGAAGCGCTTGAACTCGCGACTGAACTGCGAGGCGCTTTCATAGCCCACTTTCATGCAGGCCGTGGCGGCGGTGATGTCGCTGCGCAGCATCAGCAGGCGCGCCTGGTGCAGGCGTGTGGATTTGAGGTACTGCATCGGCGAAGTGTCGGTGACCGTGCGAAAGTGCGCATGGAAACTCGGCACACTCATCATCGCCTCCCGCGCCAGTTCTTCCACGTCGAGGTGCTGGTGATAGCAGCCGTGAATCTTGCGAATCGCCCGCGCCACCTTGCCGAACTGCCCCTGACGATTGAGCGCGGCACGCATCGAACCGCCCTGTTCGCCGGTGATGATCCGGTAATAGATCTCGCGCATCAGCGTCGGCCCGAGGATCTGCGCGTCCATCGGCACGCTCATGGCCTCCAGGAAGCGCAACAGTGACTCACTGAGCTTGTCATCCATCGGCGAGGAATACATGCCCCGAGGCCGTGCCTCGGCCAATTCGGGGAAGTCATCCAGCGCCACCATCAGTTCCGCCGCCAGGGTGAAATCCAGCCGCAGGTACACCGCCAGCATCGGCTCGGCTTCGCTGGCCTCGGTCTCCATGGTGAACGGCACCGGCACCGACACCACCAGGTAATGCTGGGCGTCGTACAAGTAAGTCTCGTCACCCAGGTAGCCGCGCTTGCTCCCCTGACAGACGATCACGATGCCCGGGTCGTACAGCACCGGCACCCGGTGCAATGGGCGGTTGGAGCGCAGGAAGCGCACATCGTCCAATGCCGTGAGGTTATAGCCTTCGACAGGCGCCAGGCGGCCCATCAATTCGATGATTCGTTCGGTACGGCCCATGGTTCGTGGCTCCTGCGAAAACGGCACGGTACCGCGCAAAAGTACCTGCTGCTACGTGCTCATAGGAATAGGCAATCAGCACATTGGAATGGATATTCGCCGGAACGCCCGTCTTCCGTAGCCTGAAACAGCACTTTCAGCCCACGGAGACTTTCCCATGCTTATCGTCTACAACCCCGCCACCGGCGAAGAAATCGACCGCGTCGCCTTCAATACCGCCAGCGACGTCAAGGCGGCCGTCGACCGCACCTGCGCCGCCTTCCCCGAATGGTCCGGCAAACTCGCCAAGGAGCGCAGCGATATCCTGCGACGCTGGCACGACAGCGTCAAAGCCGACAAGGAAGCCTTCGCCGAACTGCTCTGCCGCGAAAACGGCAAATGCCTCAGCGAAGCCCGTGGCGAAATCGATTACGGCCTGGGCTTCATCGAGTGGTACGCCGAAGAAGCCAAGCGCGTGTACGGCGACACCATCCCCACCCACGACCGCAACGCCAACGTGGTGGTGACCAAGGAAGCCATCGGCCCGGTCGCGGCCATCACGCCCTGGAACTTCCCGTTCATGATGATCACCCGCAAAGTGGCCACGGCCCTGGCCGCCGGCTGCACCATGGTGATCAAACCCGCCGAAGACACGCCACTTACCGCCTTCAAACTGCTGGAATACGCACGCAAGGCCGGCATCGGGCCCGGCGTTCTGGAAGTGGTGGTGGGTGATCCGAAGGAAATCGGCCAGATCCTCACCAGCGACCCACGCATCCGCAAGATCTCGTTCACCGGCTCCACCGGTGTTGGCAAGTTGCTGGCGGCGCAATGCGCGGCGACCATCAAGAAAATGACCCTGGAATTGGGGGGCAACGCGCCCTTTATCGTGTTCCAGGACGCCAACATCGAGGAAGCGGTCAAAGGCCTGGTCAGCGCCAAGCTGCGCAATTCCGGCCAGGTGTGCATTTCGCCGAACCGGATCTTTGTGCAGCACAGCATCCTTGAAGACTTCATCAAGCGCGTGAAACACGCCGTGGCCAATATCGAGGTGGATCAGGGCCAGCGTGAAGACTTTGTGGTGGGACCTCTGGTCAATCAAATGGGCTTCGACAAGGTTGCAAGCCTGGTGGAACAGGCCCGGGCCGCCGGCGCCACGGTGCTGATGGGCGGCAAACCCCACGCCAGGGGTGGTCTGTTCTATGAGCCCACCGTGCTGACAGGGCTGACCGATGATTCACCGTTGGCCACCCAGGAGATCTTCGGCCCGGTGTTCGCCATCTATTCGTTCAAGGACGAAGCGGAAGTGATCGCCCGCGCCAATCAGACCGAAGTCGGCCTGGTGGCGTACGCCTACACCAGCGCCCTGGGCCGCTCGCTGCGCCTGTCGCGCCAGTTGGAAGCCGGCATGGTGATCCTCAACTCGGGCTCGGTGGGCACCGCATCGGTCCCGTTTGGCGGCATCAAGCAGTCCGGTTATGGCCGTGAAGGCAGTTACTACGGCATCGAAGAGTACGTGCATGTGAAATATGTGCTGATGGCCGGCGCGCAGTTCTAAGCACCTCACTAATCGGCAGGTGCGAACGGGCGCGTGAAAAACCCGATAACGCTGCGATAAACCCTGCGCGCTGCGTTATCGTTAGGGTCTTTCGCGCGCCCGTTCGCGCCTACGTTTTTTGAGATGCAACCATGCAAGACCTCAACGACCTCTACTATTTCGCCAAGGTGGTCGAAGCCGGCGGTTTCGCCGCGGCCGGCCGCCTGCTGGGCATTCCCAAGTCACGATTGTCGCGCCGCATCGCCGAGCTGGAAGAGCGCCTGGGCGCACGCCTGCTGCAACGCACCACGCGACAGTTGACGCTCACCGCCGTCGGCGAGCGTTACCTGCGCCACTGCCAGGCCATGCTGCTGGAAGCGGAAATGGCCGATGAGGCCGTCGCCAGCATGTCCAGCGAACCGCGCGGACGGCTGCGGGTCAGCTGTCCGGTGGGCATGGCCCAGCACATGCTGCCGAACATGGTCGCCGACTTCCTTGCCGCCCACCCTCACGTGCAATTGGAGATGACCCTGGTCAACCGGCGCGTCGATCTGGTGGCCGAGGGCATCGACGTGGCCCTGCGGGTACGTGAGTCCGGTGACGAAGACCCGTTGCTGGTGACCAAACGCCTGCGGCCGGCGCAGACCATCCTGGTGGCCAGCCCGGAATTCCTCAAGGGGCGCCCCGTGCAGACCCTCGACGACCTCAAGCAACTGCCGATGCTTGGCGCCCTGGAGGCCGATCGCCTGGTGCACCTGCGTCTGCTGGACACCCAAGGCAACGCCGTGGACCTGTCGATGGAGGCGCGCCTGGGGATCGACGATTTCATCGTGCGTAAAACCTGCGCCCTCAGGGGCCTGGGTTTTACCGTACTGCCGATGCTGTACTGCGAAGACGACTTGGCCAGTGGCGAGCTGGTGCAACTGTTGCCCGAATGGTCCTTGCCGGGTGGTTGGCTGCAAGCAGTCTACCCGCATCGCCGTGGTGTGCTGCCGGCCATTCGCGCGTGGATCGACTACCTGGAAGAAGCCTTCAAAGGCTGTGGAGATCGCCTGTTATGAGCCTGACCGAAGCCCAGGTCGCCGCCTTCTGCCTGAGCCTGCCCGGTGCCCGGGAAGACTACAAATGGGGCGGCGTGCGCGTGTTCTCGATTGCCGGCAACAAGATGTTCGCCTTGCAGGGCCTGCGCGGCGACTCGCTGGCGTTCAAGGTCGACAAGGAGCTGTTCCTCGGCCACGTGGACCGCCCTGGCATCCACCCGGCGCCTTATCTGGCACGGGCGCAGTGGGTGATCATGAACACGCCCTACCCGCTGGGCGCCGAGGAACTGCGTGGCCTGTTGCAGCGCTCCCACCAATTGGTGGTGAGCAAGCTGCCCAAGCGCACGCAAATCAGGTTGCTGTTAGAGGACTGACAGCAGCGTACCGCCGAGAAACAGCTGGTCGAGCCAGAACACTTGGTGCAACAGCACGATCACCCAGAACAGCACTTGATACGACACCTTGCGTGTCTTGTGCCGGAACACTTGCTGAGCGATCAATGCGCCCGGCCAGCCGCCTGCCAGCTCGACGGCGTGCAGGATGTTTTCCGGGGTGCGGCGGCCTTCGGTCTGGGCCTTGCGCTTGTCGTTCCAGTACATCAGAAACGCCACGACGCTGACCACCCCGTAGGCCGCCAGCGGGATCAGCGTTTCGCCGCGATGCCAGAGCAACGCCGAGCCCAACAGCGGCGCCGCGCACAGCAGCACAAACAGCGCGAGCTTCAGCCGCGGGTGCTGAATACTCATGCCTTGGCCGCCGCCCAGTCGATCCAGCCGAACTGCCAGGTGGCCAGGATCAGCAGGCCGAACGCAATCCGGTACCAGGCGAACGCCGCATAGCTGTGGCTGGCGATAAACTTGAGCAAGCCCTTGACCGCGATCATGGCGAAGATAAACGAGGTGACGAAGCCGATCACGAACACCGGCAGGTCGGATGGCTGGAACAGGTCACGGTACTTGTAGCCCGAGTACACCGCCGCACCCACCATGGTCGGCATCGCCAGGAAGAACGAAAACTCGGTGGCGGTCTTGCGCGACAGGCCGAACAGCAGGCCGCCGATAATGGTCGAGCCGGAACGCGAGGTGCCCGGGATCATCGCCAGGCACTGGGCCAGGCCGACCTTGAGCGCATCTTTCCAAGTAATGTCATCGACGGTTTCGGCATGCACCGTATGCTCGCGACGCTCGGCCCACAGCATGATGATGCCGCCCACCACCAGCGCAGTGGCCACGGTGATCGGGTTGAACAGGTAATGGTGGATCACGTCGGCGAAGATCACCCCCAGCACCACCGCCGGCAGGAACGCGATCAGCAGATTGACGGTAAACCGCTGAGCCTTGCGCTGGGTCGGCAAACCGATGACCACGTCGATGATCTTGCGCCGAAATTCCCAGACCACCGCCAGGATCGCGCCCAGCTGAATGATGATATTGAAAGCGTTGAAGCGATCGCCGGTGAAATCAAGCAAATCGGCGACGATGATCTGGTGGCCGGTGCTGGAGATCGGCAGAAACTCGGTCAGCCCTTCCACAACGCCCAGTATCAATGCCTGAATGGCGGTCCAAATATCCATGTTTCTCCCAAGGGTCATGCGTGTTTCGAACGATTCATTGATGGCGAGCGCGCTGAGGCCCGGTGTTGATGATCAACGCCGCACTGCAAAAATCATGTGAAAAATCAGGCAGTACTCAGGTTTTGCGATTTCAGGCCGAAAGCCTATCAGACAAGCCGGAAATGTCGATGCAGCACCCACAATTATAAAAAACACGGAGTGACAGGACGATGAACAGTTTGCGCAGTATGTCGATCAGCCGCCGCCTCTGGCTGATCCTGATAGTCGCCGTGTTGATGCTGCTGACCCTGGGCCTGTTGATGCTCCAGCAGATCCACGGCGATCTCTACCAGGCCAAACGCCAGCAGACCCAGCATGTGGTGCAGACCGCCAGCGGCGTGCTGGCCTACTACCAGAACCTGGAGAAGACCGGCGTACTCACCCGCGAAGCCGCGCAAAAGCAGGCCCTGAGCGTGGTGCGCGGCTTGCGCTACGACCATGACGACTATTTCTGGATCAACGACCTGACGCCCGTGATGATCATGCACGCGGCCAACCCCAAACTCGACGGCCAGAACCTCTCGGCGATCCGCGACCCGGACGGTTTTGCGGTGTTCAACGAGTTCGTGATCCTGGCCAAGGCCAAGGGCGCTGGCATCGTCAACTATCGTTGGCCGAAGCCGGGCGCCGAAGCGCCGGTAGAAAAAACCTCGTACATCCAACTGTTCGAACCCTGGGGCTGGATCATCGGCTCTGGCGTGTATGTCGACGATGTGCAGGCCGAGTTCAACGGCCAGGTGTGGAAAGCGTCATTCATCGGCCTGGGCATCGCGGTGGTGATGGCGCTGCTGGTGACGCTGATCGCCCGCAGCATCGTGCGCCCGTTGCAGGCGGCGGTGAATGCCATGGGCAATATCGCCAGCGGCGAAAGCGACCTGACCCGCAGCCTCGACACCCACGGCCAGGACGAAGTCACCCAGCTGTCCCGGCATTTCAACAGTTTCACCGCCAAGCTGCGCCAGGTGGTCAGTCAGTTGCAGGTCTGCGCCACGGCATTGGGCCAGTCGTCCCTGGAACTGGGCAACAACGCCACCCAGGCCCATGACCGCAGTCAGCAGCAGTCTCAGCAAATGGAACTGGTAGCCACGGCGATCAACGAAGTGACCTACGGCGTGCAGGACGTGGCGAAAAACGCCGAACAGGCTGCCAGCGAAATGCGTGATGCCCAGGCCCAGGCGCAACAGGGCCAGGTGAACATCGACGGCAGCCTGCAACAGATCGACCAACTGTCCGGCACCATCAGCCAGGCCGTGGAAGTGATCCGCACCCTCTCCAGCGAAAGCACGCAGATCGGCGGAGTGCTGGAAGTGATCCGCTCCATTGCCGACCAGACCAACCTGCTGGCCCTCAATGCCGCCATCGAAGCCGCACGCGCCGGTGAACAGGGCCGCGGCTTTGCCGTGGTGGCCGATGAAGTGCGCCTGCTGGCCCAGCGCACACAGAAGTCCACCGCCGAGATCCAGGTGATGATCGAACGGCTGCAAGGCCACTCGGAAGCGGCGGTAAAGGTGATCAGCGACAGCCACAGCGCCTCGCAACTGACCATCGAACAAGCCGGCCAGGCAGGCGCCAGCCTCAACGCCATCGGCCAGGCCCTGCGCAACCTCAACGGCCTGAACGCCTCCATCGCCAGTGCCACCCTGCAACAGGCCCACGTGGTGGAGGACATCAACCAGAACGTCACCCAGGCGGCAGGGTTGTCCCACAGCACCGCGCTGGCGGCGGAACAGTCGAGCGCGGCGAGCAGCCAGTTGCGCGGTTTGAGCGAACAGCTTGATGGGTTGTTGCGCCAGTTCAAGGTCTGACGCTGCGGCGGGCCGATTTCCTTGTTGCAATCCGGTTTTTTGTGGAGGTAAGCCAATACCTTTGTGGTGTTGAGCAAATACCACTGTGGTGAGCAGGCTTGTCGAATCGTCGCACCGCCCGCGCCGGGGCGCGAAGCGGCCCTGAAACCAGGCGCCGCATTCTAGCTGACAGGATGTGGCGTTTTCATTGGGGCGGCTTCGCCGCCCAGCGCGGGACAAGCCCGCTCACTACAAAAGCCCGGCAAATCCATCTGGCTCAATACAATCACTGTGGTGAGCAGGCTTGTCCTGCGCTGGGGCGCGAAGCGGCCCTGAAACCAGACGCCGCATTCTTGCTGACAGGATGCGGCGTTTTTATTGGGGCGGCTTCGCCGCCCAGCGCGGGACAAGCCCGCTCACCACAACAAGCCCTCCTGCCATAGCAAGCCCGCTCACTACAACCGTCAGTCGTCTTTGGTTACAATCACCGCCCTCTTCGTCTCCCCTAAGGAACCGCCATGTCCGGCCTTGAACTGATCGCCGCCGCCTTGGGGGTGATCGCCGTCTGGCTGACGGTCAAACAGAACCCTTGGTGCTGGCCCATCGGCCTGGTGATGGTGTTGCTGTACACCTGGGTGTTCTTCGACGTGAAACTCTATTCCGACATGCTGCTGCAAGTGGTCTATGCGGGCCTGCAACTCTACGGCTGGTGGCAGTGGACCCGTGCCGGCGAGGTCAAGCAAGGTCGCCAGGTGACCAGTCTCGGCTGGCCGGCGATCATGACTAGCCTGGCCGTGGGTGCGGCCGGCAGCTTGTTGTTGGGCGCCGCCATGGCCCACTGGACCGACGCCGCCCAGCCATGGCTCGACGCCGCCCTCACCGGCTTCAGCCTGGTGGCGCAAATGTGGATGGCGCAAAAACGCGTGCAGTGCTGGCCGTTGTGGATTGCGGTCGACGTGATCTTCGTCGGCCTGTTCCTCTACAAAGGCCTGTACCTCACCGCCGCGCTCTACGCGCTATTCACCGTGATTGCCGTGCAAGGCTGGCGTGAGTGGCGCGCCGATCCGGCGCTGCACGCATGAAGGTGGTGGTACTCGCCGGGCCCGAGTCCAGCGGCAAGAGCTGGCTGGCAGCGGAACTGCACACGCATTTCGGCGGGCTGATGGTCGGTGAATACGTGCGCCACTTCATCGACCTGCATCAGCGCGACACCACCCTGGCCGATATACCCGCCATCGCCCACGGCCAACTGGCCTGGGAAGATGCCGCCCGCGTAGCGCGCCCGTCGCTGCTGGTGCTCGACACCCACCTGCTGACCAATAAACTCTGGAGCCAGACCCTGTTCGGCAGCTATCCCGCCTGGCTTGACCGCGAATTGCTGGCACGCCACTACGACCTGCACCTGCTGCTGTCCCCCGAAGACGTGGAGTGGACCGCCGACGGCCAGCGCTGCCAGCCGGAATTGGCGGATCGCCGGACGTTTTTCCAGAGCAGCCTGGAGTGGATCGAACGGCATCACCAGAACGTCCGGGTGATTCGCGGCGACTGGACAGAACGTCGCGCCCTTGCGTTCGACGCTGTAGAACAACTTCTCGCCGAGGCCACCCCATGACCACCCCGCTGCATATCGCCATCGTCGGCGCCGGCCCTGGCGGCTTGACCCTGGCGCGAATCCTTCACCATCACGGCGTGGCCGTCAGTGTGTTCGAGCGCGAAGGCGGACCGCTGGAGCGTCCGCAAGGTGGCACGCTGGATCTGCACGTGGAGTCCGGCCAGTTCGCCTTGCGCCAGGCCGGCCTGGAAGATGCCTTCAAACGCATCGCCCGCTATGAAGACCAAGGCTCGCGCTTGATGGATCATCACGGTCGTTTACTGTTCGAGGACCCGAACCCGGACGCGGGAGACCGCCCGGAAGTCGATCGCACCCAACTGCGCCAGATCTTGCTGGACGCCCTGCCCCAGGGTTGCGTGACCTGGGGCGTCGGCATCGACCACGCCAGCCAGGCTGACGACAACCGCTGGACGTTGCATCAAGGCCGCCTCAGCCATGGTCCTTTCGACCTGGTGGTCGGTGCCGACGGTGCCTGGTCGAAGATCCGTCCGCTGCTGTCGAGCTACCTACCGCAGTACAGCGGCCTGACCTTTATCGAATTCAACATCGACGACGCCGACCGTTCGCACCCACAGGTTGCGCGCCTGGTCGGTCGCGGCACGCTGCAAGTGGCCGGTGAAGCCCGGTCGATCATCGTGCAGCGCAACGCCAATGCTCATTTGCGCGGTTATGCGATCTTCCGCGTGCCGACGGACTGGGCTGCGACGCATATCGACGTGTCCGACGCCACCTCATTGAAAGCGCACTTCGAAGGCTGGCACCCGGACATTCTCGCGTTGTTCGACGCTGCCCATCCGACCCTGATGTGCAGGCACATCCACGCCCTGCCCGTGGGCCATCGCTGGTCCCACCGTCCGGGATTGACGTTGATCGGTGATGCGGCCCACCTCATGTCGCCGTTCGGTGGCGAGGGGGTGAACGCGGCGATGCTGGATGCCGCCGAGCTGGCGCAACAGCTCATGGAAACGCCTGACGCCTCGAAAGCCGTGCAGGCGTATGAAAACCACATGTTCGAGCGGGTGATGCCAGCGGCCCAGGGCAGCGCCGAAGGCGCCGCCACCCAGTTATCCCATGACAGCCTGGCGCTGTCCCTGGCCCACCTGCATCACCACCTCACGCCTCAGTAGCCCAGCGACAGACCGGTGTTGCGACGCGGGTCGTTCGCGCCGTAGAAGCGGTTGTTACCCACCGGCTTGCCACCCAGGGACGGTGCGCCCACCAGGATCGCCGCCAAGTGGTTGGCGTCCTGCGGGCCGGCGAACTTGTGGCCCCAGCTTTCGAGGATTTTCTGGGTGTCGGGGCTGACCGCGAAGGTCTCCAGGTTGGTGGTTTCCGGCATCCATTGCTGGTGGAAACGCGGCGCGTCCACGGCCTCCTGAATGTTCATCTTGTAGTCGATGACATTCAGGATGGTCAGCAACGTCGCAGTGATGATGCGGCTGCCACCGGGCGTACCGACCACCATCACGGCCTTGCCATCCTTGGTCACGATGGTCGGGCTCATCGACGACAGCGGCGCCTTGCCCGGGGCGATGGCGTTGGCTTCGCCCTGGACCAGGCCGTACATGTTCGGCACGCCGACCTTGACGGTGAAGTCGTCCATTTCATCGTTGAGGATCACCCCGGTCTTGCTCGCCATCACGCCGGCACCGAACCAGTCATTGAGGGTGTAGGTGACCGAGACCGCGTTGCCCCACTTGTCGACGATGGAATAGTGGGTGGTGTTGTTGCCTTCATGGGGCGACACGCCGGGCTTGATCGCCTGGGAATCACCGGCCTTCTGCGGTTCGATGGCGGCGCGCAGCTTCGCCGCGTAGTCCTTGTCCAGCAGGTGGGCGATGGGGTTCTTCACGAAGTCCGGGTCGCCAAGGTAGCTGTTACGGTCCACGTAGGCGTGGCGCATGGCTTCGATCTGATAGTGCAGGCCCTGGGCCGAGTGATAACCCAGGTCGGCCATCGGATAGCCTTCGAGGATGTTCATGATCTGGCAAATCACCACGCCGCCGGAGCTTGGAGGCGGCGCCGAGACGACGTGGTAGCCACGGTAGTCGCACTCGATGGGCGCCAGCTCGCGGGTCTTGTACTTGTCGAGGTCCGCCTGGGTAATGATGCCCTTGCCGGCCTGGCTGGAATCCACCAGAGCCTTGGCGACCCAGCCTTTATAGAAGCCGTCGCTGCCTTTGGCCGAGATCTCCTTGAGGGTCTTGGCCAGGTCTTTCTGCACCAGCTTCTGGCCCACCTGCATCGGCTGGCCGTTGTGCAGGAAGATCGCACGCATGTCCTTGTCTTTTTCGAACTCGCCGGTGGCGGTGTGCAGCAGGTCGATATCACCCTGCTCCAGGGCGAAGCCGTTTTCTGCCAGCTTGATCGCCGGGGCAATCACCTGGGCACGCTTGAGCGTGCCGTACTTGCTCAGGGCCAGTTCCATGCCGGAAACGGTGCCGGGCACGCCCACGGCCAAATGGCCCTTGGCGCTGAGGCCGTCGATGACCTTGCCGTCCTTGTCCAGGTACATGTCGGCGGTGGCCGCCAATGGGGCTTTTTCGCGGAAATCGAGGAAGGTCTTGCGCCCGTCGGCCAGTTGCACGGTCATGAAACCGCCGCCGCCCAGGTTGCCCGCTGCCGGGTAGACCACCGCCAGCGCGTAGCCCACGGCCACCGCTGCATCGACCGCGTTGCCGCCGGCCTTGAGTACATCCACGCCCACGTGGGTGGCCAGATGCTGGGCCGTCACCACCATGCCATTTTCACCCGCCACCGGGGCCTGGGACGCTGCTTGCACGCCGCTGACCGTCAACACCAGGGCAGTGGCAATCAAGGTACGACTGAAGGGTTGGTATTTCATCCATGGCTACTCTGGTTATTGAGATGCACCAAAATAGCCCTTCCTGGATCCATTCCCCAGCGTAATGGCGTTTTTATTACAGAACTTGTCGGTCACGGAACGGGCAAAAATATGCCCATGCTATATTCCGCGCCCTGACTGTCTCGCAAGGCACTTTGATATGGCACTCAAAAAGACCGGGATTCGTGCCCAACAGGCCGACCAGACCCGCGCACGCATCCTCCAGGCGGCGATCAAGGTGTTCACCCGCGACGGCTATTCCGGCGGGCGCGTCGACACCATCTCCAAGGAAGCGGACTCCAACGACCGCATGCTCTATTACTATTTCGGCAGCAAGGAACACCTGTTCATCTGCGTGCTGGAACACACCTACGAGCAGTTCAACAAGGCCGAGAGCAAACTCAAGCTGGACCTGGAAGACCCCGTGCAAGCCTTGCGCGAACTGGTCGCGTTCATCTGGAACTACTACGTCAAGCACCCGGAGTTCGTGGCGATCCTGAGCATCGAGAACCTGCACCAGGGCAAGCACGCCAGGCAGTCCGGCGAAATGCGCCGGTTGTCGGGGGAAGCGGTGGGCGTGTTGCGGCCGATCATCGAGTCAGGCCTGGCCAAAGGCCTGTTCCGCCACGACATCGACCTCAAGCACGTGTACCTGATGATCGCCTCGCTCTGCTACTTCTATAACTCCAACCGGCATACCCTCAGTTCGTTTCTGGGGGAAGACTTGGCGAACAAGGGGCAACAGCAGGATTGGCTGGCCTTCATCACCGACTTGGTGCTCAGAGGAGTATCCCCGACCTCACTGTAGAAACCGAATCAAACTGTGGGAGCTGGCTTGCCTGCGATAGCGGTATGCCAGTCAACATTTTCAGTGACTGATGCACCCCCATCGCAGGCAAGCCAGCTCCCACAGTTGATTTTCATAGGGTTTGAAATATCAATGGGTGCCGGGATTGGCCCGCAGGTAAGCCACTTTCTGCTCCAATCCCTGCCACTGCGGCGCGTTCGGCGCGAATCGGCCGCGCAGATACGCCACCAGATCCGCCAACTGGCTGTTCGACAAACTGTCCTTGAACCCTGGCATATATCCCAGGTCCTTGGTCGCCGGGTTGCTGATGCCTTGCAGGATCACCTTGATCAAATTGTCCGGCTGGTCACTGTGCACATTGGTATTGGTGGCCAGTGACGGGCTCACACCAAACAGTTTCGGCCCCAGGCCATCGGCATGACAGGCTTGGCATGAGCCCTCGAAGACACGCCGGCCATTGGGGTTCGGCAGCGTCGCTGCCACGCCAGGTGTCTGCGCCGCAGCATCCTCATTGAGCGACGCCAAATACACCGCCATTGCCCGGATATCCGCCTTGGGCAGCTTCGACAACTCGCTCACCACCGGCCCCATCGGCCCCGCCGCCACGCCATGGGCATCGGAATAGCCCGTGCTCAAGTAGGTAAACAGTTGATCCTCGGTCCATGGCGTTGGCGCCCTGGACAAGCCATTCAACGCCGGCGCCTCCCAGCCATCCACCCTGCCACCCGCCAGGAACGCCTTGCCGCCCTTCTCCGCCCCCATCAGATTGCGCGGTGAATGGCAGGCCGCGCAATGCCCCAGTCCATTGACCAAGTAATTGCCGCGATTCCACTGCTCACTCCGTTCAGGCTGCACGCTGATTTCACCGCGCCGTAAATTCAGCAAGTTCCACCCCGCCATCAAGGGTCGGATATTGAACGGAAACCGCATGGCATTTGGCGTCGGCGCCTGGCTTACGGGCGTTTGCGACATCAGGTACGCGTACAACGCCTGCATGTCCGCATCGTTGATATTGCGAAACGCCGTGTAGGGGAACGCCGGATACAGGTTGCGCCCGTCACGACCGATACCGTCGCGCATGGCACGCTCGAACGCCGGGTACGACCAGGCGCCGATGCCGGTCTGCACATCCGGCGTGATGTTGCTGCTGTACAGCGTGCCGAACGGTGTTTCCATCGCCAACCCACCGGCATTGGTGGCACCGCCCGGTGCGGTATGGCATACCGCACAATCGCCCACCGCCGCCAGCAAGCGCCCGCGCTCCAGAGTGGCCTTTGACCAGGTACCCGCAGCGGGCGGGGCAATCGGCGCGATCTCACTGTGAAAGGGCCAGGCCGTGGCCGCCAAGGCACCCAAGGTGGCGAACAACGCCCCAAACCACCACTTCTTGCGTTTCTCCGGCGACTTGGCCGGCTCACCGAGGGTGCCGGCATTCAGCGCCGCCAACACCCGTTCCGGGGTAATCGGCAATTCCCGAAAGCGAATGCCGGTGGCGTCATAGATCGCATTGGCAATCGCCGCCGCGCTGGGCACCGACGCCGATTCGCCCGCCCCCATGGGCGGCTGGTCCTGGCGCGGCATCATCATCACGTCGATCTTCGGCACTTCCGGAAAGGTCAGGATCGGATAACCGCCCCACTCCTTGCTCGCCACCGTCGACTCTTCAAAGGTCACTCGCTCCTTGAGCACGCGGCTGGTCGACTGGATCACATTGCCATGGATCTGATGCTGCACCCCCGCCGGGTTGATCATCATCCCCGAGTCATGCCCGATCACCACCCGCGTCACCGACACATCGCCGGTCTGCCTGTCGATGGCCACATCCGCCACCCAGGCCGCCCACGCCGCGCCGAACCCCGGGAACTTGCTGTGGATGTAACGCGCGTAGGCAAAGCCCCGGCCCCGCAGCAGATGGTCTTCATTGGCGGTTTGCATCGGCGCCGTGCGCGGCGCCCAGTTGGCGCGTTCGGCGGTGGACTTGACCAGGTCGATGGCGCGCTCGTCCTTGAGGTAGCGCAGGCGGTACTCCACCGGGTCGACGCCGGCGGCGAACGCCAGTTCGTCGATGTAGGACTCGTGGGCAAAGGTGTTGGGCAAGGCCGACACGCCGCGCATCCACGACGCGCGCACGATGGGCGCCATGTCGTTGATGGTCACGCGCATATTCTCGATGTCGTAAGGCGGGATCGAGGTGCGGTCGCCCATCTCGAACATCGCCGCCACCGGCTCGACGCGGCCGGTCAGCAACAGCGCCAGGGTCGGCGCGCCATTGGAGGGGTAGCTGGTTTCAAAATCGTAGGCGGCGATGCTGCCATCGGCGTTGAGGCCGCCATCGACATCCATCAGTTGCGCAGTGCCCTTGGGCTCCCACAGGTGTTCCTGTTCGCGGGTCAGTTGCACGCGCACCGGCTTGCCGACCGCACGGGACAACAGCAAGGCATCGGCGCACACGTCATCCGCACAATTGCGCCCGTAGCAGCCGGCAGCTTCCATGCGGATCACATCGATCAGCGCTTCATCGCACTCCAGCAACCACGCCAGGTCGGCCCTCAGCAGGTGCGGGTTCTGGCTGCCCGACCACACCCGGCTGCCGGCTGGCGAATAATCCGCCACGCCGCAGGACGGGCCGATCGAACCATGCATCTGGTACGGCCAGAGATAACTGCGCGGCATGCGTTGGCTGGCGCCGGCCAGGGCTTCGTCGACATGGCCCTGGTCAAGCACGGTACGGCGTACGCGGGGGTTGTCGCGGATGGCCTGTTCAACATCACTCATGTCCGGTAACGCGTGGTTCCAGGGTTTCCAGTGCACCTGCAATTCGCTGGCGGCCTTGACCGCCTGCTCTTCACGCAGCGCCACCACACCGACAAAATCGCGGATCACCACCACCGCGACGATACCGGGGATATGCGCGATGGACGACTCATCCACGCTCAACAGGCTGTTGCCGACAAAATCGCCGCAATCGAGCCCGGCATACGGCGGGCGAATCACCCTGCCATGGAGCATGCCCGGCACGCGCATGTCGTGTACGTAGGTCAACTCGCCAGTGGCTTTGCCGGGGATATCCACTCGCGCAGCGCCCTTGCCCACCAGGCGGTAGTCTTCGATGGGTTTGAGCGGCGCGTCACCGCTGATGCGCAGTTGGTCATGCTGGCCGCTGACCAGTTCGGCATAGGTGGCGGTGCGCCCGTCAGCTGCGTGGATGACGCCAGCATCGACCTTCAGGCTGGCCGTGCTCACACCCAGGCGCCCCGCCGCCCGCGCCAACAGGAAACGCCGCGCTTCGGCTGCGGCATTACGCAGGGGCACGGCGGATATCTGCAAGGTTGCGCTGGCGATGGTCGCCCCTTGGTTGGGCACACGCTCGGTGTCGCCGAGCACCATCTTCACCTGCTCCATCGTCAGGTCGAGCTCTTCGGCGACGATCTGCGCCAACGACGTGCGAATGCCGGTGCCCAGGTCCACATGGCCATTGAACGCGTACACCAGGCCGTCATCGTTTACCGCAATAAACAGCCCCAGTTCCTTGGGCTTCACGGTGGGCGTACCGCCCTTGGCCACCGGGCCCGAGGGCGGCAGCACATCGTCGACGATCAGCAGGACGCCGGCCTTGGCCAGCCACTGGTCACGGGAAAGCGGCGTGTCAGTCATAGTGATCCATCCACAGTCATGAGGCGGGCGGCACGCAGCACGGCGCGCAGGATTTCGATATGGGTGCCGCAACGGCAGAGGTTGCCCGACAGCTCGTTGCGCACCTCGGCTTCGCTGGGGTTGGGATTGCGGTCGAGCAACGCCTTGGCGGTCATGATCATGCCGTTGAGGCAGTAGCCGCATTGCGCGGCCTGCTCGTCGATAAAGGCCTGTTGCACCGCATGCGGCGCCTGGCGCGTGCCGAGGCCTTCAAGGGTGACGATCTCGCGCCCCACCGCCCCCGACAGCGGGAACACGCAGGACCGTGCGGCCACCCCATCGATGATCACGGTGCACGCACCGCACTCCCCCAGGCCGCAGCCGTATTTGGGGCCGTTGAGCGCCAAGTCGTTGCGCAGTACCAGCAACAGCGGGGTGTCCGCCATGGCACTGACTTCGCTCGTGTGGCCATTGACCTCAAGCGCTACCGTAATCTGCTGACTGATCATTCACTTCGCCCGTAACCGTTGGTGAAGTAGTCACTACATGAAACAGTCAAAAAAAAGCGCCGCGTACCTGGGGTCTCGCGACACACTTGACTGGTGAAGTGACTGCTACATCAACTCAGAGCAAAAACGGTGCCAGTGCCGGTTTATTCCTGCGGGTCTTCGATCATCTTGCGCAGCAGAAACAACACGGCCACCCGTTCGGCGGGGTTGAGGTTGCTCATGGTCAGTTCGCTGATCTGCGCGGCGCGGGGCGCGGTTTGCGCCACCAGCTCGGCACCGGCAGCCGACAGGTCGACCACCACTTTGCGTTTGTCCTGGGGGTCCGGCTCCAGGGTAATCAACTCTTTGGCTTTGAGCCGTTCGACGATGCCACGGATGGTCGCCTGGTCGACGGCGGTGGCCTTGACCAGTTCCGTCAGGGAACTTGCACCGTGATCGCGCAACGCGCACAACGTGACGAACTGCACGGCGGTGAGCTGGGAGTCGCCGACATTCTGTTGAAAGATCGCCAGGTGGCGTTGATAGGCCTTGCGCAGCAGGTGGCCAACTTGTTCGGAAAAGACGTAGGAATCAGGCACGGCGGGCTCGGTGAGTGACGGGCGTTGGGGAGGCATGATGGCGGGGATGGGGAAAGGACTCAAGACACTCCCCGAAGAAACACCGTCAAAATGTGGGAGCGGGCTTGTCGGATCGCCGCATCGCTGCGAAGACGGCGGCACAGTCGACAGAGATGCTGTCTGACCCACCGCTTTCGCGGGCAAGCCCGCTCCCACAGGGAATCAGCGGAGGCTGGAAAAACGCTGCCAGAGGGCCATCATGCCCGGCGCTTTCTTGGCAACGCTAGAAACTCAATGTGGGAGCGGGCTTGCCCGCGAATGCGGTGGGTCAGCCAACAAATCCATCAACTGACACACTGTATTCGCGAGCAAGCCCGCTCCCACATTTTTTTGGGGGGGGTTAGCGGGCCAGGGAGGCCGCGGGGGCGACGACATCACCGGCGATGACCACCGCCTCGTCATCCAGGTACACATCACAATTGCGCAGCGGAATGTCCATGTGGCACGGCGTCTTGCGGGTGCCGCCCACTTCGGTATTCGGCCCGGTGGAGAACAGGAAATTGCCGTAGAACGCCCGCGCATCCATGCACATGCCGTCGTTCTTGTCGTGCAGGCCCATGGCGGTCCACTGCGCCCGTGGCTGCAGGCCCCAGCCGATATGGGAGATGCCGTACACCTCGGGGTCATTGAAGTACTTCATGTAGTCACGCAGGTATTCGGCCTCGAAGCCGCCATGGATCCTGGTGATGAAACCTTTCTCGATCTCCAGGGTGATCTTCTCGCGGGTGTAGGTTTTGAATGGCAGCAGGATGTCACCGATATCCAGCACCAGTACGCCCTCGGCGGTCTCTTCGTTGGGCCAGGAGAACAAAAAGCCGCTGGGCCAGTGGTCCCAACGCCCCGGCTCGTCGGCAAAGCCGTATTCAGTGACCGATGGGTATTGCCCCAGCGCCGCGCGGAAATCACTGCCGGCGCGGGATTTGACGTGGATCGAGCGCGCTTTCTTCAACAGCTGTTCGGCGGCCAGTACCCGCACCTTGTCTTCCTCGGTGGGCAGCATGCGCGCCAGCACTTCCGGGGGCTCCACCGCCAGCAGGATGCGCGTACCGGTCTTGAGGATCTGCTCCTGCTCCGGCGAGTGCAGCAACATCATGGTGTCGACGATCAAGTCGGCGGCTTCCAGTGCGCGCTGGGCGGCGATGTTGCCGGTGAGCGCGGTGTCGCCGCAGTAAGCGGTCATGTCATTGCCCATCGCCTTGGGATGGTTGAACGACGGCAGCTCCACCGCATACACCTTGGCCCCCAGACGCTGGGCGGCGTCCATGGCCGCGCGCACCGTGCGCGGGTCGGAGTAATGGCTCTTGAGTACGGCGACGCTCTGGGTCGGGTCGACCTTCGACAGCTTCAGCACGTGTTCGAACATCTGGGTCAATTCGCAATCGCTTACCGGCATTTCGGGTCTCCTCCAAAGGCTGCACCAAGTTCAGGCACTGCGCTTCACTCTAGTGCATTTTTATAGCGTATACGCCAATTAATAACGATAAGACCTGAATTGAAGGCGAACTGCAAGCGGCGCACCAAAACGTTACCAATCCACACAAACCCACTATTTAAAGGCTACATAGCGTTACACAGGACTATTCAGGCCAAAAAATAAATTTTCTAACTCGGGCTTCCCATTTCAAAAAATGAGCGTATACACTTTAAAAGCCTTGCGGACAGACGCCGCCAAAATTAAAAAGAGAGAGGATCACGCCCCATGGGAAGTACACAGAAAATTGCCATCGTCGGCGCCGGCCTTGGCGGTGCCGCCGCTGCCACCCTGTTGCAGCAAGCCGGTTTCGAAGTGGACATCTACGAGCAGGCACCGGAGTTTTCCCGGCTGGGCGCAGGGATCCACATGGGTCCCAACATCATGAAAATCTTTCGGCGCATGGGCATCGAAAAACAGCTGGACCTGATGGGCTCGCACCCCGAGCACTGGTTCAGCCGTTGCGGCGAGACCGGCGACTACCTCTCTCGCATCCCCCTCACCGGCTACGGCGCGTCGTACATCACGGTGCACCGCGGCGACCTGCACGCCCTGCAAATGTCGACCCTCAAGCCGGGCAGCCTGCATTTCAACAAACGCCTGGAAAGCCTCGAGGAAACCGACACCCAGGTGCGCCTGACCTTCGCCGACGGCCAAGTGACCTACGCCGACATCGTGATCGGTGCCGACGGCATTAACTCCAAGATCCGCGAAGAACTGCTGGGTGTGGAAAAACCGCTGTACAGCGGCTGGGTCGCGCACCGCGCGCTGATCCGTGGCGACCAACTGGCCAAGTACGACCTCAAGTTCGAAGACTGCATCAAGTGGTGGACCGAAGACCGCCACATGATGGTCTACTACACCACCGGCAAGCGCGACGAGTACTACTACGTGACCGGCGTACCCCACGCCGAATGGGACTTCCAGGGTGCCTTCGTCGACAGCAGCCGCGAAGAGATGTTCGACGCTTTCAAGGGCTACCACCCCACCGTGCAGGCGCTGATCGAGTCCACCGAAAGCGTGACCAAATGGCCGCTGCGCAACCGCAATCCGTTACCGCTGTGGAGCCGTGGGCGCCTGGTGTTGCTGGGCGATGCCTGCCACCCGATGAAACCGCACATGGCCCAGGGCGCCGGCATGGCCATCGAAGACGCCGCCATGCTCACCCGCTGCCTGCAGGAAACCGGCATCAGCGACTACCGCACTGCGTTCCAACTCTACGAAGCCAACCGCAAGGAGCGCGCCTCCCGTGTGCAGGCCGTGTCCAACGCCAACACCTGGCTGCGCACCCAGGAAGATCCAGCCTGGGTCTACGGCTACGACCTCTATGCCCAGGAACTGAAATCGGGGGTGGCCGCGTGAGCACCTTTCTCTACGGCGGCAACGTCCAGGCCAACGGCATCCGCCAGCACTACTTGCGCTACGGCGGCAAGGGCCCGGCGCTGATCCTGATCCCGGGCATCACCAGCCCGGCGATCACCTGGGGCTTCGTGGCCGAACGCCTTGGCGCCCACTACGACACCTACGTGCTGGACGTACGCGGGCGCGGCCTGTCATCGACCGGCCCGGATCTCGACTACAGCGCCGAGGTCTGCGCCGATGACATCGGCGCCTTTGCCGACGCCCTCGGCCTCGACCGCTATCACCTGATGGGCCATTCCATGGGCGCACGCTTCGCCGTGCGCAGCGCGGTCAAGCATCCACGGGGCGTGAACCGCGTGGTGCTGATCGACCCACCGGTGTCCGGCCCTGGCCGGCGTGAATACCCAAGCAAATTGCCGTGGTACGTCGACTCGATCCGCCAATCGCTGGTCGGCATGGACGCAGACGCCATGCGAGCCTTCTGCGCCACTTGGACCGAAGAACAACTGCAATTGCGCGCCGAATGGCTGCACACCTGCTTCGAGCCCGCCATCGTGCGCGCCTTCAATGACTTCCACGACACCGACTTCCACCAGCACCTGCCCCACCTCAAGGTCCCGGCCCTGCTGCTGGTGGCCGGCCGTGGCGGTGTGATCCTCGACGAAGACGTGGCCGAAATCCAGGACCTGCAACCCGGCATCCAGGTGGCCCGCGTGGCCAACGCCGGACACATGATTCCGTGGGATGACCTCGAGGGCTTCTTCGCCGCCCTGGGCGACTTCCTGCCCACCGAACAATAACGGAGACCACCATGCTCAAGCCTTACCGCATCGGCCAGATCGTGCCGAGTTCCAACACCACCATGGAAACCGAGATCCCGGCGATGCTCACCGCACGCCAGGCGATCCGCCCCGAGCGCTTTACCTTTCACTCCAGCCGCATGCGCATGAAGCAGGTACGCAAGGAAGAACTGGCGGCGATGGACGGCGAGTCCGACCGTTGCGCCGTCGAGCTGTCCGACGCCAAGGTCGATGTATTGGGTTATGCGTGCCTGGTGGCGATCATGGCCATGGGACTGGGTTATCACCGCAACTCCGAGCAACGCCTGCGCAAGGCCACCGCCGACAACGACGCCAACGCCCCGGTGATCACCAGCGCCGGCGCCTTGATCGAAGGCCTCAAGGTGATGGGCGCCAAACGTATCGCGATCGTCGCGCCGTACATGAAACCGCTGACCGAGCTGGTGGTGAACTACATCCGCGAAGAAGGCTTTGAGGTGGTGGACTGGCGCGCGCTGGAGATCCCCGACAACCTCGAAGTGGCTCGCCACGACCCGGCCAACCTGCCGGCCATCGTTGCCGGCATGAACCTGGAAGGCGTCGACGTGATTGTGCTGTCGGCTTGCGTGCAGATGCAGTCGCTGCCGGTGGTGGCCAAGGTCGAGGCACAAACCGGCAAACCCGTGCTCACCGCCGCCATCGCCACCACTTACGCGATGCTCAAGGCGCTGGACCTGGAGCCCATCGTGCCCGGCGCGGGTGCCCTGCTCTCCGGCGCCTACTAACGTTCGCAAGTTGTAGTGAGCGGGCTTGCCCGCGCCGGGCTGCGCAGCGGCCCCAAAACAGCGGGAGCGCTACGCACTCCAGCGCGGGGCAAGCCCGCTCACCACAAATAAACCGCTCACCACAGCTATTAATGAGGAGTTGAGAAGATGAGCGAACAATCCGTCGACGCCAACTACCAGGGCGTATGGGGCAATCGCATCGGCTTTGGCAAGAAAGCTGCACTGCTGATGATCGACTTCATGCAGGGCTACACCACCGAAGGCGCACCGCTGTTTGCGCCGGGTGTGGTCACGGCGGTGGCTGAAAGCGTCGAGCTGTTGGCCACGGCGCGAAAGCACGGGGTTGCGGTGGTGCACACCAATATCCGCTACCATCCCGGCCATTTCGTCGATGGCGGGATCTGGGTCAAGAAGGCCCCGGTGATGAAAGACATGGTCGAAGGCAACCCGCTCGCCGCGTTTTGCAGCGAGGTGCTGCCCCAGGCCGACGAAGTGGTGATCACCAAGCAGTATGCCAGCGCGTTTTTCGGCAGCAGCCTGGCGCCGATGCTGCACGCCCAGGGCATCGACACCGTGGTACTGGCCGGCTGCTCCACCAGCGGCTGCATCCGCGCCACGGCGGTGGATGCCGTGCAACACGGGTTTCGCACCATCGTCGTGCGCGAATGCGTCGGCGACCGGCACCCGGCGCCCCACGAAGCCAACCTGTTCGACATCGACAGCAAATATGGCGACGTGGTGAGCAAGCAGGAGGCGATGAGCAAGTTCAAGGAGCAATAAAACGTTATCAGGAACTGCGCCATAGAGCGTGGTCCTGCACAAACTGAGGCCCGGCCTTGGAACACATTCGTATGTGGGAACCGATCTCTGTGGGAGTCGGGCTTGCCCGCGATGCAGCCGCTGCGGTGTAACAGTGACACCGCGCCGATGTTATCGCAGGCAAGCCAGCTCCCACATAAGCCCGGTGTCCATATGGACCGTGTCCAACCGCCCCCTCAGTCTTCTGACACTGCCTTTGGACGTCGCTTCTACAGCACGCCGAAGTGCTGAAAAAAAAGCGGCTGTATAAAAACCATAAGTCACCGCCAGGAGACACCCAATGCCCATTGCGAATGCAGCGCCCGCGACCACCGTCGCCGACCCCGTCAACACGCTCTACCACAAGATCACCTGGAAGCTCATCCCGTTCCTGTGCTTCTGTTATCTGGCCGCCTACCTCGACCGCATCAACATCGGCTTCGCCAAGCTGCAGATGCTCGACCAGCTGCACTTCAGCGAAACCGCGTTCGGCCTCGGTGCCGGGCTGTTCTTCGTCGGTTATATCCTGTTCGAAGTGCCGAGCAACCTGGTGCTGGAACGGGTCGGCGCGAAGATCTGGATCGCGCGCATCATGATCACCTGGGGCCTGCTTTCGGCCTGCACCTTGCTGGTCACCTCCACCACCCAGTTCTACATCCTGCGCTTCCTGCTCGGTGCCGCCGAGGCGGGCTTCCTGCCGGGCGTGCTGTATTACCTCACCACCTGGTTCCCGACCTATCGACGCGGGCGCATCATCGCGCTGTTCATGATCGGCCTGCCGCTGTCCAGCGTGATCGGCGGCCCGCTGTCCGGCTGGATCATGGGGCACTTCGACCAGATGGCCGGCCTGCGCGGCTGGCAGTGGCTGTTCCTGATCGAGGCAGTGCCCAGCGTGCTGCTCGGCGTGCTGACCTTCTGGGCGCTGCCCAACAGCTATCGGCAGGCCAAATGGCTGTCGGAGGACGAAAAGGCCCTGCTGGAAAGCGAGCTGCGCAAGGATGAAGCGGACGCCACCGGCAGCAAGCACAGCTTCCGCGACGGCTTCTTCAACCTCAAAGTGTGGATGCTTGGCGGTATCGACTTCTCGATCCTGCTCAGCGCCTATGCCATGGGCTTCTGGATGCCAACCTTCATCCGCAACGCCGGTATCACCGACACCTTCCACATCGGCATCCTCACTGCCCTGCCCAGTGTCGCAGCCCTGCTGGGCATGCTGCTGATCGGTGCCAGTTCCGACAAACACCGCGAACGCCGCTGGCACATCATCGTGCCGTTTTTCATCGGCGCCGCCGCCATGGCCACCAGCACCTTCTTCACCCATAACGTGGTCGCCACCGTGGCGCTGTTCGCCATCGCCTCGGCAGCGATCATCGGCGCAGTGCCGGTGTTTTTCAGCCTGCCGGCGACGTTTCTCAAAGGCACCGCAGCGGCCACCGGTTTTGCCCTGGCCTGTTCGGTGGCAAACATTGCAGGGTTGGTCAGCAACTCGTTGATGGGTGTTGCGATCGACGTCACAGGCAGCAGCGCCGGCGCCTTGTGGTTTTTCGCCGGTTGCCTGATTCTCAGCAGCTTCCTGGTCATCGCCTTGCCGGCGAAACTGGTGAACCGTTGATAACAACAACTTTGCGGATGAATCACCATGCAAGGCTTTCTTAGACGCTGTGCCCTGCTTGTCGCCGTCGGCCTGTGTGCCGGCACCGCGCAGGCAGCGGAAAAAGTCATTTTCGATACCGACTTCAACGTGCTCAACGATGACGGCCAGGCCTTCATCATGCTCGCCCAGCTCCATGCGCAAAAACGCATCGAGCTGTTGGGCATGACCCTGGTCAGCGGCAACGCCTGGGTCGACCAGGAACAGGTCGACGCGCTCAAGGCCGTGGAACGCATGGGCGTGGAAAAAGAGGTGGGTGTCTATTCGGGCGCCGCCTACCCGCTGTTGCATGACTACGCCACCTACGAGGCCGAAAAAGCACTGTTCGGCTCAGGCTGGCCGGGGGCATTCAAAAATCCGCGACCGACCTCGCCGGCACAATTGATCGCCCCGCCGGACGGCCTGGCCACCCACACCAGGCTGCGCAGTGAAACCGCCGCGCAGTTCATCGTGCAGAGCGTGCGGGCCAACCCGCACCAGGTGACCATCCTCGCGGTCGGCCCGTTGACCAACGTCGCACTGGCCATCCGTTCGGCCCCGGATATCGTGCCGCTGATCAAGCGCATCGTGTACATGGGCGGCGCCCTGGAGATCCCGGGCAACACCACGCCGGCGGCGGAATTCAACTGGTGGTTCGACCCGGAGGCCGCCAAGATCGTGCTGCGCTCGCCAATCGAACACGTGATCTTCCCCAACGATGTGTGCGAGAAAGTCACCTTCGACAAGGCGGTGTACCAACGCGTGATCGCCAGCAAAGGCGCGATTGCCGACCTGTACAAACATGAGTTCGGGCCGCTGTTCGACAAGGACCCGTCTTACCACAGCTTCACCTGGGACAGCCTGCCGGCGCTGTACCTGGTCAACCCGGCCATCGTCACCGAATCCCGCGAGTTGTGGGTGGATGTGGACGCCACCTTCGGTGCCGACTACGGTCGCGCCCTCGGCTACCAGAAAGGTGCGCCGGTCGGCACGCAGAAGGCCAAGGTCGTGTTCGGCGTGGACCAGAAGCAATTCTGGGACGGCTACGTCAACCTGGTGACCCTGCCCACCCCGGTCAAGCACTGACCGATCGATCGCTCCCACAGCCGTGGGAGCGATCACCTCCCTCAGTCCGCCAGGGCAAACCCGCGCTGCAAGTCCTCGATCAGCGCCGCCACATCTTCCAGACCGATGTGCAGGCGCACCACCGGGTTGAGTGTCCGGTCTGCCGCACTGTCACGGTCGCGCGTGTCGGCCACGGTGACCAGGCTCTCATAGCCGCCCCACGAAGCCCCCAGCCCAAAGACCTGCAAGCCGTCGATGAAACGCTCGATGTAGGCCGGGTCGAGGCTGCTCAGTTCAAACGACAACAGCCCATTGCTGCCGCTGAAGTCGCGGCGCCAGAGCGCATGCCCCGGATGCCCGGGCAGCGCCGGATGGAACACGCGCTTGACCTGCGGCTGCGCCTGCAACCACTGGGCGATTTCGACGGCCTGGCGCTCATGCACATCCAGCCGGGTGGCCAATGTGCGCGCACCGCGCAAGACCAGGTAGGCATCGTCGGCACTCACTGCATTGCCGAAGGTGTCACTCATTTTGCCCAGTGCCGACCAGGCGGCTTCGGCGGTGCATACGCTGCCCATCATCACGTCGCTGTGGCCTCCCAGGTATTTGGTGAGGGCCATGATCGAAATGTCGGCACCCAGTGCCAGCGGGCGATACAGGTAGCCAGAGCCCCAGGTGTTGTCCACCGCCAGCAGGATATTGCGCGGCTTGCACAAGGCGGCGATTGCCGGCAAGTCACACAGCTCATAGAGCAATGAACCGGGTACTTCGGCATACACCAACCGGGTGTTGGCTTGCAGCTGCGCTTCGAGGCCATTGCCGTCCGGCGCGAAATAACTGACTTGAATGCCAAACGGCTGGAGGAATTCCTGGGCCAGCTTGCGCACCGGCGAATACACCGCGTCGGTGATCAGTACATGGTCGCCGGGGCGCAAATACGCCAGGAACACCTGGGCCGCCGCCGCCAGCCCCGTGCTGTAAAGCCGCGTGCGGTAGCCGCCCTCAAGCTCGGTGACCAGGTCTTCCAGGGCATGGGACGTCGGGTTGCCGCGGGCGCCATAGCTCAGCACACGCTCGCTGTCGCGGCGCGCACGGGCGTCACGCATTTGCGCCAGATTGTCGAACAGCACGGTGCTCAGACGGGTGACCGGCACGTTGACCGCACGGCCACCGCTGCCCTTTTCCGTGCGCGCGGCGTGAATCAAACGGGTCCGTACCCGCGACGCGGGCGCCAGCGGTTTGAGGCTGGCGATTTCCGCTTCGCTCATTTGCGCGAGCAAGCCGATTTCCCAGGCCAGGTACTGCCGGGCCGCGTCCTTGTTGCCGCTGTGACGGTCATGGGTGAAAAACAGGAAGTCGATGCACTGCGCATCGGGCAAGGTATGCGCGCCTTCGCTGATCGGCAGGCCGGCGGCGGCCCAGGCGGCAAAACCACCGTCGAGCAGCCGGGCGTCCGTTCCTTGAGCGGCAAAGGCTGCCAGCGCGGGGTCATCCGCCACCAGCACCAACGGTCGGTGATCAGACGTGAGCCGCGAACGGATCGACCATTGCGACCCGGCAATATGCCCCTTGCGAAACACCATGCTCGGGCGCAGGTCGATCAGGTTCACATCGTTCAACTGCCGCGCCAGCGCTTCGACGCTGATCAGCGGCAGAGCCTCATGCGCCACCGGTTGCGACACCGGCAGCGCCAGGCCACTGTCCACGCCGCCGCTGAGCACATAGGCCTCATGCCCCAATTGACGCAGCCAACTGGCCACGACGGGTGCGCGCACGCCATCGCTGTCCACCAGCACAATGCGCGCCTGGCGCACGCCGATGTACAGGTCGGTGGACTGGATCAATTGCCCGCCCGGGGTGTGTTGCGCGCCCGGCAGCGTGCCGAGGGCAAATTCCTCCGCCGTGCGCACGTCACACAGGAACAGGCTGCGCCGGGTATCGTCGGCCCACTCGCGCACCTGATCCGCCAATACCGTCACCACCCCGGCACGCTCGGCCAATTGGCGTGCCGCCTGGCGCTGTTGCGCGAGGTCGCCACTGACATGCTCGGCATAGCGCCGGCTACTGCCGTGTTCCAGCTGAAAGTCCGCCAAGTACCAGCCTTGGGTGCCGTTTTCCAGGGCATAGATCGGGTTCTTCAACCCCAGGTTGATCAAGGTTTGCGCGCCAATGATGCTGCGGGTGCGCCCGGCGCAGTTGACCACGATGGGCGTGCTTTCATCCGGCACCAGATCGTGCACGCGGTAGCCCAGCTCACCGTTGGGGCAACAGATGGAACCGGGAATGGTCATCTTGCGGTATTCATCGAACGGCCGACCGTCCAGCAATACCAGCGGCTCGCCGCGCGCCTGCCATTCGGCCAATTGGCTGGCGGTGATATGCGGCGTGTGGCTGGCCTCTTCCACCAGCTCGCCAAACGCCTTCGAGGGTACGTGCACCCCGGCGAACAGTTGCAAGCCGGCGGCCTGCCACCCCTCGGCACCGCCCTCCAGCACGTGCACATGGCGGTAGCCTAAAACATGCAGGCGCTCGACCGTGCGCGCGGCCACATCGCCCCCGTCCTGGTCGTAGATCACCAGGCGCACCCACGGGTTCGGCGCCAAGCGGCGCACTTCCAGTTCCAGGCGGCTATAGGGCAGGTTCACCCCATGGAACAGGTGGGCCTCGCCGTATTGGCCGTGCTCGCGCACATCGAACAGGGCGATTTCCTGCCCATCGAACAGCCATTGCTGCAGTTGACGTGGGGTGATGGTCTGGCTCATGGAAGTCCCAACAAATTAAGAAATGAGTTACTGCAGCGCCAGCGAGCGTTCGCCCGCGGCCACTTCACGGCCCGTGGCATAGGCGCGCTGCACCGCTGGCCGCGCCTTGATGCGCTCGCGCCAGGCCTGGATATGCGGGTAGTCCGCCAGCTCCTGACCCTGGCGCTGGGGCTGGATCCACGGGAAAATCGCCATGTCTGCCACCGAGTATTCGCCCGCCACATACGGCACTTCGGCCAGGCGCTGCTCCAGCACGCGATACAGGCGCGTGGCTTCGGCGTTGAGCAGGTCAAGGGCGAACGGGATCGGCTGCGGCGCCTTTTCCTTGAACAGCTGCAACTGGCTCAGGTAGGGGGTGATATGCCCCACCTGCCAGAACAGCCACTCCTGCACCTTCTGTCGCTCGGCGCTACCGGTCGGCGGCAGGAATTGCCCGGCGCTGTCGGCCAGGTAATTGAGGATCGCGCCGGACTCGAACAGGCTCAGTGGCGTGTCGGCGCGATGGTCGACAATCGCCGGGATGCGCCCGTTGGCGCTGATGCGTTGGAAGTCGGCGTGCTTCTGCTGGCCTTCGCGGATGTTCACCGGCACCAGTCGGTACTCGATACCCAGCTCTTCCAGCAGGATGCCGACTTTCAAGCCGTTGCCCGTGGGCCAGTAATACAGATCAATCATAAAAACCCCTCTGGACGAACACGGCTAAACCTGTGGGAGCTGGCTTGTCGGGTCGCCGCATCGCTGCGATAGCGGTGGTGACTGACACACCGCTATCGCGGGCAAGCCCGGCTCCCACATAAAGCAGCCTGGCATTGCTCAGGCGTATGCTTTGATAGAAGGCGCCATTTGCGAGGCGTTGTAATTGAGGATGCGGCCGTCCGCTTCCACGCCATAACGGCCGTTGAGCGATTCCAGCGGCAAGCCGTACAAGTGGAAATGCAGAGTCGCCTGCTCGCCTTCCACCTTGATGCCGTGCAGGTCTTCACCCAGGAATGAAATCGAGGTGCCCGGTTGCACCACCACTTCCTTTTCCAGGGTCAACGTGGTGAAGCCGGGCTCGCGGCCTTCATCGTTGCGACCGTAGACGTAGTTGATCTCCTGGCCCTCGATGGCGCTGATGATCGCCCAGGTCTCGTGGTTGTGCGGGATCGTGCTTTTGCCCGGCAACAGCGAGTTGAGGTACAGGGTCGGCGTATCACCGTCGTCGTTCAGGCGATAGCGAAAGGCAGTGCTGCCCTGCCCCGGCACCGGTGCTGGAAATTCGTCGAAGTTGAACAGGTCGCGGCGTTCGGCGAGGTTTTCCAGCAGGCCGACGATTTCCTCCAGCGCCGCGCGGTCGACGCCGCGCTGGTTGATCACGCGGATCTGCTGCAAAAACGCTTCGATGACAGCGGCACGGTTTATGGTACTCATGACGGGTTTCCTCAGGTCAGACAGACAGGCTGTAACGGCTCAAATTGGTCAACAGGTACGGGTCGTGGGCAATGGGGCCACGGCGCCCCGAATCGCCCAGGGCATGGCGCAGGAACGTCTGGGTACGTTCGCTGGCCGGGTTCTGAAAAATCTGCGCGGCGCTGCCCTGCTCGACGATCACGCCGTTTTCGGTGAAATACACCACGTCACTGATCTCCTCGGCGAAGCGCATTTCGTGGGTGACCAGCACGCAGGTCATGCCCTCTTCGGTGAGCTCGCGAATCACCGTCAGCACTTCGCCGACGGTTTCCGGGTCCAGGGCCGAAGTCACTTCATCGAACAGGATCAACTCGGGACGCATCGCCAGGGCGCGGGCAATGGCCACGCGCTGCTGCTGGCCGCCGGAGAGTTGGCCCGGATAAGCATCGGCCTTGTGTTCCATACGCACCTTGGCCAGCAGCGCCCGCGCGTCTTTTTCGGCATCGGTACGGCTGCGCCCCAGGACCTTGCGCGGGGCGATCACCAGGTTTTCCAATACCGACAGGTGCGGGAACAGGTTGTACTGCTGGAACACAAACCCCACGCGCTTGCGCAGCTCGATGCGCTGGGCTTCCTGGGCCAGGGTTTCGACCCGGGTCTGACCCACGCGGATGCTGCCGCGCTGGGGTTGCAACAGCCCGGTGATGCAACGCAGGATCGTGGACTTGCCCGAGCCCGACGGGCCGATGATCGACACCGCCTGGCCGCGCTGCACATCCAGGTCGATGCCCTTGAGTACCGGGTTGGCGCCGAACGACAGGTGGATATCCCGCAGGCTCACCAAGGGTTCAATAGAAGGCATAACGGCGCTCCAGGTGTTGGGTCAGGCGGGAAATCGGGTAGCAATAGGCGAAGAACAGCACCAGCAGGCTCAGGTAGATCACCACGGTGAAGCCGGTCATGTTCACGGTGTTGCTGGCGATCTGCGCGGTGTCGATCACGTCATGCACCCCCACCAGCGAAGCCAGCGCGGTGCCCATGGTGACCACCGCGTACAGGTTCATCCACGGCGGCAACATGCGCTTGAAGCACTGCGGCAGGATGATCGAGCGGAACAGTTGACCCCGGGTAAACGCCAATGAGCGCGCAGCTTCCCATTGGGTGCCGGGGATCGAGCCGATGGCGCCGCGGAAAATCTCGGCCACGTTGGCACTGGCCGGCAACGCCAGGCCAATCGTGACCTTGACCCAATCGGGAAACGACACGTAGTGGTTGCCGATGTGGATCTCGAACGGGAACACGTAGGTGGTGAAATAGATCAACACCAGCCACGGCGCATTGCGAAACACCTGCACCCACAGCCGCGCGACAACGCCCAGCGGCGACAGGGCCAGCGCCCCGATCAACAGCCCCAGCACCGAACCGATGGCAATCGCCAGCAGGCTGATAAGAATGTTCTGGCCGAAACCGGCCACCAGCGCCGGCGACCACTGCAACAGCGCCGACAGCACCGGAAATGAATCAATGGCCATAGCCGGGCATCCTCAGGCGCGCTTCCAGCCAGCGCCCCACGCAATTGACGACAAAACTCAGCAGGCCGAAAAAGCTCAGGATCAGGATCATCAACTCCAGCACGTTGTCGCTCTGGGTCCAGATCATGATCGCCGCGTAGGTGATATCACCCACGGCAATGGCCGAGGCTACGGCAGTCATCTTCACCAGGTCGATCAGGTTGTTGATCAGCGATGGCAAGGCAAAGCGCAGCGCCAGAGGCAACTGCACGTTCCACAACAACTGACGGCTGCTGAAGGCCAGGGAGCTGGCGGCTTCCAGCGTGACGGCGGGCACCGCTTCGATGCCGGCGCGCAAGGCTTCGGCATGGAACGCCCCCTTGTGCAGGGAGATCACGATGACCACCCAGGCAAACGGCGTCAGCGGGTTGGCCGCGCCGACCGCCTGGGTCAGCAACATGTTCAGTACCAGGAAGGCGCAGTACAGCTGGACCAGCGTCGGCGTGTTGCGTGTGACTTCAACGAATACCCGCGCCGGCTTGGCCAGCCATGGATTACCGGAGGTGAGCATCGCCGCCAGGCTGATGCCCGCCAGCAGGCTGCCGACAATGGTGAACAGGCACAGCCAGCCGGTGGTCAGCGCGCCTTGCACCAGCGTGCCGCGTTGATAGGCGTCCAGGAGAAAGTTGTAGTTCAGGCCGATACTCGCGGCCCAGTGGACGAACGCCTCCATCATCGCAACTGCCCACAGGCCGTCGCGATGCGCCGCCCGGCTTCGGCCACGCTGTCGGTCGCGGTGGCGATGGACAGGCGGAACCACGGCGACAGGCCATAGGCACTGCCCGCCACACCCGCCACGCCTTCCTCCAGGAGCCAGGCCACCAGATCATCATCGCTGTCGATGCGCTGACCATCCGGACGCACGCGCCCCAGGAGCCCGGCACAGCGTACGAATACAAAGAAGCCGCCCTGGGGCTCGAGCACTTCCAGCCCCTCCACTGCCGCCAGCGCGCGCACCAGAATATCCCGGCGCAATTGGTAGGCCGCGACCTGTTCCGCGAGAAATCCCAGCCCGCCGCTGAACGCGGCCAACGCGGCCGCTTGCCCCACCGACGACGCGCCAGAGGTGGATTGGGACTGCACCACCGCCATCGCCTCGGCCAGTTTTTTGGGGCCGGCGCCAAAACCGATGCGCCAGCCAGTCATGGCATAGGTCTTGGACACGCCGCCCACCAGCAGGCAACGGTCCAGCAGGTCCGGCGCGACGTTCAGCAGGCTCTGGGCCGGGCGACCGTCGAAGCGAATGTGTTCGTACAGTTCATCCAGCAACACCAGCACCTGCGGATGGCGACGCAGCACCTCGGCCAGTTCGCGCAACTCGGTTTCGCTGTACACCGCACCACTGGGGTTGCCCGGACCATTGAGAATCAGCCAGCGTGTGCGCGCGGTGATGTGTTGTTCCAACTGGCGCGGCAACAGCTTGCAGCCCTGCTCCAGGCCGCACTCGATAAAGACCGGCTCGCCACCGTTGAAGCGCACGCTGTCGGGGAACGACGGCCAGTAAGGCGTCGGCACCAGCACCTCATCGCCGTCATCCAGGGTGGCGGCGAAGGCATTGAAGATGATCTGTTTGGCACCGTTGGCAATCACGATGGACGCCAACGGATAGTCCAGGCGATTTTCTTCGGCGAGCTTGCGTTGCACCGCCATCCGCAGCGCCTTCACGCCCGGCGTCGGGGTGTACTTGGTCGCACCGGCGGCAATCGCGGCATAGGCGGCTTGTTTGATGGGTTCCGGGGTGTCGAAATCCGGCTCGCCGGTGGTGAGGTCGAGGATATCGCGCCCGGCGTCACGCAATTCGGTGGCACGGGACTTGGCCGCCGCGTTGGCGGACAGCGACACCCGCTGCACGCGTCGGGACAGGCGTACGGTCATGGCTGCACCTCGAGGACTTTGCCGGGGTTGAGCAGGTTGTGCGGGTCCAGCGCCTGTTTGATGCGGCGCATCAGGTCCAGCTCTACCGGGCTTTTATAGCGGCTGAGCATGCCGACCTTGCGCTGGCCGATGCCGTGTTCGGCGCTGATCGAACCGCCGTGGGCATGGGCGCTGTCGTGCACCAGCGCGCTCAGTTCGGCGTAATGGGCCATGTGTGCCTCCACCGTCGAACCCAGCGGATGGGCCACGTTGTAATGCAGGTTGCCGTCGCCCAGATGGCCGAAGGTGAAGTTGCGCACACCGGGAAAATGCTGCTGGAGCAAGGCATCGGTATGCGCGACGAAGGCCACCACCTGGGAAATCGGCACCGAGATATCGTGCTTCATATTGCGTCCGGCGCGCTTCTGCGCTTCGCTCATGTTCTCGCGCAGCAGCCACAGGGCTTCGCTCTGCGCCAGGCTTTCGGCGATCAGGGCATCACTGAGCAACTGCTTGTCGAAGGCCTCGCCCAGGACGCGCTCGAAGGCTTCGCGGGCGTGGCTTTCGCCGTGGTTGTCGGAGAGTTCGATCAAGGCGAACCAGGGCTGGCTGGCGGTTTTGAACGGCTGCGGGCCGTCCGGAAACTGATCGCGCAGTAACGCCAGGCAATCGGCGGTCAGCAATTCAAAGGCGGTCAGGCTGGCGCCAAAGCCGGCACGGGCATGGGACAGAAACGCCACGGCCTGGGCCAGCTCATCAAAGGCCAGCAACGCCGTGGCCTGGGCCTTGGGCAGCGGAAACAGCTTGAGGGTGGCGGCGGTGATGATGCCCAGGGTGCCTTCGCTGCCGATGTACAAATCCCGCAGGTCGTAGCCGGTGTTGTCCTTGCGCAGACCGCGCAGGCCGTGCCAGATCTCGCCTTCGGCGGTCACCACTTCCAGGCCCAGGGTCAGCTCGCGGGTATTGCCATAACGCAGCACCCCGGTGCCGCCGGCATTGGTGCCCAGGTTACCGCCGAGGGTGCAACTGCCCTCGGCGCCGAGGCTCAGAGGAAACAGTCGACCCGCCGCGCGGGCCACGTCCTGTACGGTTTGCAGAATGCAGCCGGCTTCCACGGTGAGCGTATCGTTGTCGGTGTCGACCTTGCGCACGCGGTTCATGCGGTCCAGCAACAGCAGCACCGAACGCCCGCTGGCATCCGGCGTGGCGCCGGCCATCAACCCGGTGTTGCCGCCCTGCACCACGATGGGCGCCCGCACAGCGACGCAGGCACGCACCACCGCCGCCACTTCTTCGGCAGTGGCCGGGTGCACCGCCGCGATCACCTGGCCGGTGTAGCGCCCCTGCTTGTCGGTAAGGTAGTGCGCCGCCTCTTCAGTGGTTTGCACATGGGCCGCACCGAGCAGCGTTTGCAGGGTGGCAAACAACGTCTCACTCATGGCTGTATTGCTCGTGCAGGTCGCGCAGGGCCTGGGACGGTGCCATGCCGGTACGCTCGCCCAGGGCAATCAGGAAACCGCTTTTATGCCAACCCTTCACGATGGCATCGAGCCTGGCCTGGGTGTCGTGCTCGCCTTTGCGGATCCAGATCACCGATTTGGACGGGATCAGGTCGCCCGGCAACGGGATCTCATAGCCGGCCCATTCCGCGTCACTGAGCAACGCATGCATGGTCGGGCTCACATGCACGGCAGCCACGCAACCGTTGCCGCGCAACGACAGCAGCGACTCGGACTGGCTGCGGAACGCCTTGATCTGCGCGCCATAGGTCTCTTGCAACGGCTTGATGAAGTTACTGCCCTGGGACACGCACACCGGCTTGTCCTTGAGATCGGCCCATTGCTGGATGCCGGCGCCCTTGCGGATCAATGCCGCGCCGCCCACTTCTTCATAGGGCGTGGGCACGTAGTCGAGAATCTCGGCGCGCTCTTCGGTGAACTGCATGTTGGCGATCAGGATGTCGACCTTGCCCTGTTGCAGAAACTGCACGCGGTTGGGCGCCAGCACCGAAACAGTCTTGGTTTCGACGCCCAGAGCCTCGCCAATGCCCTTGGCCAGTTCGACGTTATAGCCCAGGTGTTCGCCGGTCTTCGGGTCGAGGGTGCCAAACGGCGGGCCGCTGAGAATCACGCCCACGCTGATGGCGTGACGCTGCTGGATCTTGTCGAGGGTGGCATCCGCGTGGGCGATGCCGGCACACAAGGCCAGGCCGAGTGCGGTGAGGGTTTTCAGGTTCATGCTCAGGCGCCCTTGAATTGTTTCTGCAATTCCACCAACGCCGGCGACGCGGGGCTGATGCGGTTGCGGGTCTGGGCTTCGATCAGCCAGCCGCTGCGGTGCAGCTCCTTGACGATTGGGTCAAGCCGGGCCTGGGTGTCGCTTTCGCCGCGACGGGTCCAGATCACCGAGGGCGCCGGGTTGAGCTCCGGGCTGATCGCGCGATAGTCCTTCCATTCGGCGCTGTCGTTGACCAGCGGGTTGATCAGGGTGGAGTCATGCACCGCCGCCACGCAGTTGTTGCCACGCAGGGCCAGCAGGGATTCGGACGAACTCTTGAAAGCTTTGAGTTGTGCGCCGAGTTCGGTCAGCGGCTTCACATAGCTGCTGCCCTGGGATGTGCATACCGGTTGATCCTTGAGGTCTTCCCAACGGGCAATCTTGCTGTCCTTGAGTACCGCGGCGGTGCCGCCGATGCGGTAGAACGGCGTGGGCACAAAACCGAGGATCTCACCGCGCTCGGCGGTCCATTCCATATTGGCGATCAGCACGTCGACCTTGCCCTGCTGCAAAAACTGCACGCGGTTGGCCGGCAATACCGGCACCAGTTGCACCTGGGCCTTGAGCTGGCGGCCCAGTTCGTTGGCCAGATCGACGTTCAAGCCTTTGGGCTGCTGAGTGGCCGGGTCGACACTGCCGAAGGGACCGCCGGACAACAACACGCCCACCACCAGCACGTGGCGCTGCTCGATCTTGTCCAGGGTCGCATCGGCCTGCGCCGCCATGTTGGCGCCCAGCGCGATCATCGACCCCAGGGCCATCGGCAACCATTTCTTGAACATCATCGGACTTCCCCCTGGCAATTGATCGGCGTACCCCGACCTGATGGAGGGGCATGCTAGGGAGAGTGCCCGGGCAACGGAAATTCAAATATCTAATATCGTTATAACTTCACGTATAAGGACGACCTGCATTTCTGGAATAACCCAATAATTATTGGCCCCCATGAAAAAACGCTTCAACAACCCATCAGAAACTGTAATGTATTCATTCACACCTTTGATATGAAACCGCCCCTGGAAATGGCCATGTCGACCCTCGACCTCGAACTGCTGCGCACCTTTATCGCCGTGGTCGACCACCACAGCTTCGCCGGCGCCGGCACGCACCTGGCCCGCACCCAATCGTCGGTGACCCAGCACATGCAGCGCCTGGAACAGCAAGTGGGGGTCAGCCTGTTCGAAAAGCGTGGCCGACAAAAACAACTGACCGAACCCGGCCTGCAACTGCTGCGTCATGCGCGGCAGATGCTGTCGCTGAACGACGACGCGCTCAACTCCCTGCGCGAAAGCAGCCTGAGCGGCGTGCTGCGCATCGGTTCACCCCATGACATCGCCGACACCATCCTGCCGCCGATCCTCAGCCACATCGCCCGCTCGGCCCCGCGCTTGCGCCTGGAGATCGATGTAGGGCGCAGCCCGTTCCTGATGGATGACTTGCATCGGGGCAAGGTGGACATGGTGATTTCCACACGCTCCGATCCGAACCTGGAAGGATTTGCGTTGCGTACGTCGCCGGTATGGTGGATCTGTTCGGCGCAGTACATTCACCAGCCGGGCGAGCCGTTGCCGTTGATTCTGGTGGATGAGCCGAGCATCTATCGGCGGTATGCGCTGGAGGCGCTGGAACGGGCGGGTATTGCGTGGCGCCAGGCGTATCTGGCATCGAATCTGATCGGAATCAAAGCCGCGACTCGGGCGGGTTTGGGCGTGACACCGCGCAGTATGGAAATGCTGGGGCCGGATATGCGGGTGCTGGGGGAGACGGATGGGCTGCCGCGGTTGCCGGATGTGACGTATTACTTGTGGATCAGGCCGAATACGGCGAACCCGATTGCGCGCAAGGCTTATGATTTGATTCGGGGGAGTCAGGGGTTGTGATCCGGCGCCTCAGATCAAAATCAAAAGCAGAGCCAAAGCGGATTGATATCTGTCGGATACAGGAGATCCAAATTGTGGGAGCGGGCTTGCTCGCGAAAGCGGTGGATCAG
>NZ_JBSVVZ010000063.1:0-41159 GCF_054071875.1 Pseudomonas sp. SDO524_S393
AGTTGGTGGGTTTGTGGACTGACACGCCGCATTCGCGAGCAAGCCCGCTCCCACATTGCTTTTGTATTGCCTTCAATACCCAGTTAGAGACCACCAGTGGCGTTGAATCCCACGCCCAACACCGTCAATACCGACAACGGCAACAACAACGTATCGAGCAACGCACTCGCCGGCAGATCCACACCGGGATGAGCCGGCGCCTCGGCGCCAAACCTGTCCTTGGCGCAGCAGCCGCCATTCATTGCATATAAATTCAACCGCGTGCCGGCATACACCACCGGCGCGTTCGGTTTCGCCGCGTCCAGCGTGCGCGCAGTAGCGCAGCCCGCAAGCTGCACTGCGAGCACCACCATCAGCGCCTTATTCATCGCTGCTCAAATGGTGTTCGCCCCAACGCGGCAGCATGTCCTGAGGGATATTGAGCAGGTTGAGAATGCGCGCCACCACAAAGTCCACCAGGTCATCGATGGTCTGCGGCTGGTGATAGAAGCCAGGCGATGCCGGCAAAATGGTCACGCCCAGGTTCGACAACTTGAGCATGTGTTCCAGGTGAATGCTCGAATACGGCGCTTCGCGCGGTACCAGGATCAGTTGGCGACGCTCCTTCAAGGTCACGTCCGCCGCGCGTTCGATCAAGTTGTTGCAGGCGCCCGTGGCAATCGCCGACAGGGTGCCGGTGGAACACGGCACCACCACCATCGCCGCCGGCGCACCAGAGCCCGAAGCGACCGGCGACATCCAGTCTTCCTTGCCATACACCTTGATCTGCCCCGCCGCCGCGCCGGTGTATTCGGTGAGGAACGCTTGCATCGTCTGCACCTTGGCCGGCAGCGCCACATCGGTCTCGGTGGCCAACACCAACTGCGCGGCCTTGGAAATCAAGAAATGCACCTCGCGGTCTTCGCGCACCAGGCAGTCGAGCAGGCGCAAGCCATAAGGCGCGCCCGATGCGCCGGTCATCGCCAGGGTGACGCGTTCCGGGCCGCTCATTTCAGCGCCTCGGCCAGTTTGCCGTGCAGGCCACCGAAGCCACCGTTGCTCATGACCACCACGTGGGTACCGGGCTTGGCCTGGCGCTTGACGTGGTCGATGATGCCTTCGATGGAGTCACGCACGGTGGACGGCACCGTGCACAGCGCGGCAATGCCGGGCAGGTCCCAGCCCAGATTGGCCGGCGCGTACCAGACCGCCTCATCGGCATCGTTCACGCTTTCCGGCAAGCCGTCGCGGTGCGCGCCCAGCTTCATGGAATTGGAGCGCGGCTCGATGATCGCAATGATCGGCGCGTCACCGACCTGCTTGCGCAAGCCGTCCAGGGTAGTCGCAATCGCCGTCGGGTGGTGGGCGAAGTCGTCGTAGATCGTGACGCCATTCACCTCGGCGACTTTTTCCATGCGCCGCTTCACGCTCTTGAAGGCACTCAATGCGGCAATGCCCATCGACGGCACCACGCCAACATGCCGCGCAGCCGCCAGGGTCACCAACGCATTGGCGACGTTGTGCTGGCCGGTCATGCCCCAATCGACAACGCCTTGGGCTTCGCCCTCGAACAGCACCTCGAATCTGGAACCGTCGTCACTGAGCAACCGGACCTGCCACTGCCCGCCAGCACCGGTGGTTTGCACCGGGGTCCAGCAGCCCATGTCGATCACGCGTTGCAAGGCGGGTTCGGTAGTGGGATGAACCACCAGGCCTTCACTCGGAATAGTGCGCACCAGATGGTGAAACTGCCGTTCGATGGCTGCGAGGTCCGGGAAAATATCCGCGTGATCGAATTCCAGGTTATTGAGGATCGCCGTACGCGGACGGTAGTGGACGAACTTGGAGCGCTTGTCGAAAAAGGCGCTGTCGTATTCGTCCGCCTCGATCACGAAGAACGGCGTATCGCCCAGGCGCGCCGACACCGAGAAGTTCTGCGGCACACCACCGATCAGGAAACCCGGGCTCATGCCGGCATGCTCCAGCACCCAGGCCAGCATGCTGCTGGTGGTGGTCTTGCCATGGGTACCGGCAACCGCCAGCACCCAGCGACCTTGCAGCACATGGTCCGCCAGCCATTGCGGGCCCGACACATACGGCAAACCTTTATTGAGTACGTATTCGACCGCCGGATTGCCACGGGACATGGCATTACCGATCACCACCAGGTCCGGGACCGGGTCGAACTGGGACGGGTCATAACCCTGGGTCAGTGCAATGCCCTGGGCCTCGAGCTGCGTGCTCATCGGCGGGTAAACGTTGGCATCGGAGCCCGTGACGTGATGCCCCAACTCTTTGGCCAGCACCGCCATCGACCCCATGAACGTACCGCAGATACCGAGAATATGAATGTGCATAGTCGACCTCGTAAAACATCGAGGCAGGTTAGCGCAGGGCGGGGTAAATCGCACTCTTTAGCTGTCGGGCGGCGGCCCCGAAGGGCCGCTTTCAGGCTCAGGCCAACGTGGTTGTTTCAGCGGGGAGTTCGGTGCCTTTGAGCAGGATGAGCTTGCCGATGAATTTATTGGCCGCGTCAAAACGTTTGTCCAGTTGCTCCAGCCGACTGCTCTCGGCAACCACGGATGCGCCGGAAGGTGCACTGTAGGGGCGGAAAATCATGTCGTTTTCATCGCCGATCAATTTGAGCTGCTTCTCGGCTACGTCGTAGAGCTGCTCAAGCGACGTCAGCCGAACACTCGCCGACTCTGTTGCACGCTCAACCATCTTGAGCGCCAGTGCATCCGTTCCTTCGCGAATCGCCATGATGTTGTTGGCCATCACTTCAATGCGCAGTTCGGCCAGTTGCAAGCGCGACACGATGTCAGCCTGCGCTGCTCCCACGGTACTGGCTGCCGCAGTCTGGGGGCCGGTGGCCGGCTGGTGAATCGGCGGCAGGATAGGCGTCTGCGCAGCATATTGGCCTTTGATGGCCTCCCCGGTCCAGGCCGAGCCGGCGTAGGTCGCAATGCTCATCGGGGCACTCACGATACCGTTGATACCCGCATTGACGAAGGCATCTCGAGCCACGATGCCCAGCTTGGGCTCGTTGGAAAAAACGCCGGCCTTGTGCAAACGGTCAGCGACCATCAGGTTTTGCGTGACCTCAGCCAAGCTCTTCGGCGCTATATGGCTCTGAGAGGGTAAAACCGCAGCGGCTGGCCGGCCGGTAATCGTAGCCGCTATCTCACGAAAATTATCCTTCGCAGTTCTGGCAGGCAGCTTCGGGCTTGATGGCAACGCAGCCGGCGCATGGGGCAACGTCGAGACAACACTGGGCGCACGTGGCAGGACAGGCGGCGTACGCCTGAAGACGTTGTTGAAAATGCCACGCTTGGAACGGACGTGATCATTCTGCGGCTCATCACCGGCAAGCGTGTCGGCCGGAGCAGCCGGCACTTTGGACGCCTGGACAGGCGGTTGTTCAAATTGAAAGGGGGTCAACGGACGCAGATCGGTAATTCGCATAATCTTCACCTTGATGACTTCTGATACAGACAGGTTGATGACGCAAGCAAAGCCGAATTGCACCTCGGCCTTACTCAGTGCGTCCTTGAAAATGCCTATCCGGTTCCAGAAAATCAGCGCCTCACACTAATCCCGAAGGATCGTACTGCGAGGGTCGCGATGAACTTACAAGCCTTTATGAAGAAACCAGGCTATGAGTGAATTTGCCGTGCGATTCCGTATTTACGTAATTTTCTATAGAGCGTATTGCGACTGACCCCCAGTGCGACCGCCGTATGGCTCATATGCCAGTGCTGCTGCGTCAAGGCGGTGAGCAATGCACCGCGCTCGGCGGCATCCAGCGATGAGTCGGCCGGCGGTGCTGCGCTTGCCGTACCAAAGGGCGAATGGCGAATAGACGCCGGCAAATCCTCAAGCCATACCCTGCCATCCGTGCACAATGCCACCAATGTGCGCAACACCATGCGCAACTGCCGCACATTTCCCGGCCAGGCGAACGCCAACAGTGCCTGGCGTACCGTCGGATCGAGCACGATCGATTGATCCTGCGCCTCCTGGTTCAGCAAGAAATCCAGCAACTGCGATTTATCGGCGCGATCCCGCAGGGCCGGCAAGGGAATCTCCAGGCCATTGAGTCGGTAGTACAAATCCTCGCGGAAGCTGCCGTCCTGCACCCGTGTCGACAAGTTGCGATGGGTCGCGCTGATGATTCTGACGTCGACCGCCATAGGCTCGCCGCCAATGGGCACCACCTGACGGTCCTCCAGCACTCTGAGCAGACGCGTCTGCAACGCCAGCGGCATATCCCCGATTTCATCCAGGAACAAGGTGCCACCATCCGCTTGATGCAGCTTGCCGTGCATGCCCTCTTTGCGGGCACCGGTAAAACTGCCGCCTCGATAGCCGAACAGTTCACTCTCGATCAGGCTTTCCGGAATGGCCGCGCAATTGAGTGCGATGAACGGTTTGTCTGCACGCTGGCTGGCCTGGTGCACGGCCTTGGCGAAGGCCTCCTTGCCGGAGCCGGTCTCGCCGTTGATCAACAGCGGCACATCACGTTCGAACACTCGCAGCGCCTTGCCAAAATCGACTTGCAGCGCCGGATCGTCCAGGCAGATGCCCGGCGACCGGGGCGGTTGCGGCCTGGCCAGCCGGGGCGGAACACTGCGCACCTGGCCACGCAGCGCAGCGAACAAAGGCCGGCCATCGCGGGTGCGCAACGGCCAACTGGCGGTGGCATTGGCACTGGCGCGGCCGAGCAGTTGGTCGAGCGAACACTCGAAGAATGCCTCCACCGGGTGCCCCAACAGGCCACCACGCACCTGCCCCAGCAGGTTCAACGCGCTCTGGTTGACCGCACAGATGCGGCCTTCGCCATCGAACGCCAGCAGGCCCTCACTGAACAGGCCCACGGACTCGGCCTGCAGATGGAAACGCAGCAGCCACTGGTTATCGAAATGCCGCAGGAAGTAACAGCTTTCGATCATTTTTGCCGACAGGTTGACCAGCGCCATGGTGTGGAACTGGCTTTGGCGCGAGACCGCCTCCCGGGCCGATGACACATCCAGCACCGCGAGCAGTTCGCCATGGGGGTCGAACACCGGGCTGGCCGAGCAGGTCAGCCCGGTATGCCGGCCTCGAAAGTGCTCATCGCGGTGAATAGTCAGGGACTGGCGCTCCACCAGGCAGGTGCCGATGCCATTGGTGCCCTCGCAGGCTTCGCTCCAGTCGGCCCCCAGCCACAACCCGGCGCGTTCGAAGATCCGGCGCTCGGACGGCGCGGTGACACAGTTGAGGATCACCCCGCGCGCATCGGTCAGCAGCACCGCATGACCTGCGCCCGAAAGTTGCTGGTGCAGGCTGTTCATCTCGCTACCGGCAATGTGCAGCACTTGCTGCAGGCGCTCCCGGCTCTCGAGCAGACGACCGTGTTCCAACACAGTGGGTGCAATGGTCAATGCAGGGTCGAGGTGGTAGTCCTCCAGGCAACGCAGCCAGGAGCGCGCGATGGACGGATCGCTGGACGGATCGCGGCCATGGGCCACGGTGAGGACTTGCTGGGCATGGCGACTGAAATGATCGTTGTGCATTTCTTATTATTCTCCCGGCGTGAGAACGGCCAGCATCCTCCAGCCACCCCGCCATTGCAATCCCGGGCGGACCCACCGGTCACCGGCTGTACCGCAGGTGGCACAAACTGTCACACCCACTGTGTCAGCCGTGCCACAGCAACGCCTTGCAACAAACCCTAACCTATTGATTTATCTGGCCTGCAAAGCAGTGGCCCAACCTTTGCTCTACGCTTCATAACGCGCTCGATGCGCTGCACTCCCAATAAACACAAGAGCCAGGAGATACCCACCATGCGTTACGCACACCCCGGTACTGAAGGCGCGATCGTTTCGTTCAAGGCCAAGTACGGCAACTACATCGGTGGCGAATTCGTTGCGCCGGTCGACGGCAACTATTTCACCAACACCTCGCCGGTCAACGGCAAGCCCATCGCCGAATTCCCCCGCTCCACCGCCAAGGACATCGACAAGGCGCTGGACGCCGCCCATGCCGCCGCCGACGCCTGGGGCAAGACCTCGGCCCAGGACCGCTCGCTGGTCCTGTTGAAAATCGCCGACCGCATCGAACAGAACCTCGAACTGCTGGCCATCACCGAAACCTGGGACAACGGCAAGGCCGTGCGTGAAACCCTCAACGCCGACATCCCGCTGGCCGCCGATCACTTCCGTTACTTCGCTGGCTGCATCCGCGCCCAGGAAGGCACCAGCGCCGAGATCAACGAACACACGGCCTCCTACCACTTCCATGAACCGCTGGGCGTGGTCGGCCAGATCATCCCGTGGAACTTCCCGCTGCTGATGGCCGCGTGGAAACTCGCCCCGGCCCTGGCCGCCGGCAACTGCGTGGTGCTCAAGCCCGCCGAGCAGACCCCGCTGGGCATCAACGTGCTGCTGGAAGTCATCGGCGACCTGCTGCCACCGGGCGTGCTGAACGTTGTGCACGGTTTCGGCAAGGAAGCAGGTGAAGCATTGGCCACCAGCAAACGCATCGCCAAGATCGCCTTCACCGGCTCCACCCCGGTGGGTTCGCACATCATGCATGCGGCGGCCGAGAACATCATTCCGTCCACCGTCGAGCTGGGCGGCAAGTCGCCGAACATTTTCTTCGACGACATCATGAAGGCCGAACCGTCCTTTATTGAAAAAGCTGCCGAAGGCCTGGTGCTGGCGTTCTTCAACCAGGGCGAAGTGTGCACCTGTCCGTCCCGTGCGCTGGTGCAGGAGTCGATCTATCCGGAATTCATGAAAGTGGTGATGAAGAAGATCGAGTCGATCAAGCGCGGTGACCCGCTGGACACCGACACCATGGTCGGCGCGCAGGCGTCCGAGCAGCAGTTCGACAAGATCCTGTCGTACCTGGAAATCGCCAAGGGCGAAGGCGCGCAACTGCTGACCGGCGGCAAGGTCGAGAAACTCAGCGGGGATATGGCCGGCGGTTATTACATCCAGCCGACCCTGCTCAAGGGCACCAACGAGATGCGCGTGTTCCAGGAAGAAATCTTCGGCCCGGTGGTAAGCATCACCACCTTCAAGGACGAAGCCGAAGCCCTGGCCATCGCCAACGACACCGAGTTCGGCCTCGGCGCCGGCGTGTGGACCCGCGACATCAACCGCGCCTACCGCATGGGCCGAGCGATCAAGGCGGGCCGAGTGTGGACCAACTGCTACCACCTGTACCCGGCACACGCCGCGTTCGGCGGTTACAAGAAGTCCGGTGTGGGGCGCGAGACGCACAAGATGATGTTGGATCACTACCAGCAGACCAAGAACCTGCTGGTGAGCTACGACATTAATCCATTGGGCTTCTTCTAACCTCCCCTGCTGACAGGTGACCAGCTTCCGACTTGAAATGCGATCAAGTGTGGGAGCTGGCTTGCCTGCGAATGCAGTGGGTCAGCCCAATGTGTGTTGGCTGACAGAACGCTATCGCAGGCAAGCCAGCTCCCACATTTGAACTTCGCAAATAGCTGCTACCTCATCCGGCGCAAGCAGGCCGAGTTAAAACAATAAGAATGGAAGGTACTTCCCCATGCCTAGCGAACCTGCAAGTTCATCGGTCGACTTCGAAAAAGTCGACTCCCACTACTTCCAACAACGCGAACTGAAAAAAGGCGCCGCCGGCTGGGTGTTACTGGTTGGCCTTGGCGTGGCTTATGTGATCTCCGGCGACTACGCCGGCTGGAACTTCGGCCTGGCCCAGGGTGGCTGGGGCGGGATGTTCCTTGCCACATTATTGATGGCCACCATGTACCTGTGCATGTGCTTTTCGTTGGCCGAGCTGTCTTCCATGATTCCGACCGCCGGTGGCGGCTACGGCTTTGCCCGCAGCGCCTTTGGCCCTTGGGGCGGGTTCCTCACAGGCACCGCCATCCTGATCGAATACGCCATCGCCCCCGCCGCCATCGCGGTGTTTATCGGCGCCTATTGCGAGTCGCTGTTCGGCATCGGCGGCTGGATGATTTACCTGGCGTTCTACGTGCTGTTTATCGGCATCCACATCTTCGGTGTGGGCGAAGCCTTGAAGCTGATGTTCGTGATCACCGCCATCGCCGCCATCGCCCTCGGTGTGTTCCTGGTGTCGATGGTGCCGCACTTCAGCGTGACCAACCTGCTGGACATTCCAGTGACTGAGGCCAAGGGCGCCAGTACTTTCCTGCCGTTCGGCTACGTGGGCGTATGGGCAGCGATTCCCTATGCCATCTGGTTTTTCCTCGCGGTGGAAGGCGTGCCCCTGGCTGCCGAAGAAACCAAGAACCCCAAGCGCGACCTGCCCCGCGGCCTGATCGGTGCCATTGTGGTGTTGACCAGTTTCGCCCTGCTGATTCTGGTGATCGCACCGGGCGGAGCGGGCACTTACGCGCTGATCAAATCCGGCAACCCGCTGGTGGAAGCGCTGGCGCTGTCCTACGGCGGCTCAACGTGGATGGGCGGCTTCGTCAACCTGGTGGGCCTGGCCGGGCTGATCGCCAGCTTTTTCTCGATCATCTACGCCTATTCGCGACAGATTTTTGCCTTGTCCCGCGCCGGTTACCTGCCGCGCAAGTTGTCCCAGACCAACAAAAGCAAGGCGCCGGTGCTGGCGCTGGTGATTCCCGGCATCATCGGTTTCGGGCTGTCACTGACCGGCCAGGGTGATTTGCTGATCCTGGTGGCCGTGTTCGGCGCGACCATTTCCTACGTGCTGATGATGGCCGCGCACATCACCCTGCGCATCCGGCGCCCCAAGATGGAGCGTCCGTACCGCACACCGGGCGGCATCTTCACCTCTGGAGTTGCCCTGGTACTGGCCTGCGTGGCCGTGGTGGCGGGCTTTCTGGTGGATCCACGGGTGGTGATTGGCGCGGCGATCATCTATGGAGTATTAATTGCTTACTTTGCTTTCTACAGCCGGCATCACTTGGTAGCAGGCACGCCCGAGGAGGAATTCGCGGCGATCCAGGCCGCAGAGGCCGCCTTGCACTAGCCGTAAACCTCGACGCGGGAGCTTTGTCTCACGCTGCCCGCGTCGCCAAGGAGACACTGTATGGCAAGTTTTTCCCACGCGGTGGGTACACAAACCTACCGCTTTGACAGCCTCAAGGACGTGATGGCCAAGGCCAGCCCGGCGCGCTCCGGGGACTTCCTCGCGGGCGTAGCGGCGCAAAACGACGGCGAGCGAGTGGCCGCGCAAATGGCCCTGGCGGACATTCCGCTCAAGCACTTTCTGCAAGAAGCGCTGATCCCCTACGAAAACGACGAAGTCACCCGGCTGATCATCGACACCCACGACCAGCAGGCATTTGCCCCGGTCAGCCACCTGACCGTCGGCGGCCTGCGCGACTGGCTGCTCAGTGACGCCGCCGACGAACACTCCCTGCGTGCCTTGGCGCCCGGTCTGACACCGGAAATGGCCGCCGCCGTGTCCAAGATCATGCGCGTGCAGGACTTGGTGCTGGTGTCGCAGAAGATCCGCGTGGTCACGCAGTTTCGCGGCACCCTGGGCCTGCGCGGGCGTCTGTCGACCCGCCTGCAACCCAACCACCCCACCGACGAACCGGCGGGCATTGCCGCGAGCATTCTCGACGGCCTGCTCTATGGCAACGGCGACGCCATGATCGGCATCAACCCGGCCACCGACAGCATCGCCTCGATCTGCGCCATGCTGGAAATGCTCGATGCGATCATCCAGCGCTACGAAATCCCTACCCAGGCCTGTGTGCTCACCCACGTCACCACCTCGATTGAAGCAATTAACCGGGGCGTGCCGCTGGACCTGGTGTTCCAGTCGATCGCCGGCACCGAGGCGGCCAACGCCAGCTTCGGCATCAGCCTGAGCGTGTTGCAGGAAGGTTACGACGCCGGCCTGAGCCTGAAGCGCGGCACCCTGGGCCAGAACCTGATGTATTTCGAAACCGGCCAGGGCAGCGCCTTGTCGGCCAACGCGCACTTCGGTGTCGACCAGCAAACCTGCGAAACCCGTGCCTATGCGGTGGCCCGGCACTTCAAGCCGTTTCTGGTGAACACCGTGGTTGGCTTCATCGGCCCCGAATACCTGTACAACGGCAAGCAAATCATCCGCGCCGGCCTCGAAGACCACTTCTGCGGCAAGTTGCTGGGCGTGCCCATGGGTTGCGACATCTGCTACACCAACCACGCCGAAGCCGACCAAGACGACATGGACACCCTGCTGACCCTGCTGGGCGTGGCCGGGATCAACTTCATCATGGGCATCCCCGGTTCCGACGACATCATGCTCAACTACCAGACCACCTCGTTTCACGACGCCCTCTACGCCCGGCAAACACTGGGTTTGAAACCGGCGCCGGAGTTCGAACAGTGGCTGGCGAAAATGGGCATCTTCACGCAAGCCGACGGCAAGGTGCATTTCGGCAACAGCCTGCCACCGGCGTTTCGCCAAGCCCTGGCGCAATTGGGATGAAGGAGCCGCCCGTGGAACTCGACCTGCCCGACAACCCGTGGCTGGAACTGCGCCGCCTGACGCCGGCGCGCATTGCCCTGGGCCGCACCGGCACCAGCATCCCGACCCGCGCGCAACTGGACTTTCAGTTCGCCCATGCCCAGGCACGCGATGCGGTACACCTGCCCTTCGACCATGCCGGCCTGAGCCGCCAACTGGCTGAGCTTGGGCGTGACAGCCTGTTGCTGCACAGCGCCGCCACCGACCGTCACAGCTATCTGCAACGTCCGGACCTGGGGCGACGCTTGAGCGATGAGTCGGCCCGGTTGCTGCGCGATCATGCGTCGGCCAATCCCGGCGGCGTGGACTTGGCGGTGGTCGTCGCTGATGGTCTGTCGGCGCTGGCGGTGCACAAACACACCTTGCCGTTTCTGACGCGCATGGAGGAACAGACCCACGCCGAAGGCTGGTCCCTGTCGCCGGTGATCCTCGTGGAACAGGGCCGCGTAGCGGTGGCCGATGAAGTGGGCCAGTTGCTGGGCGCCAAAATGGTGGTGATCCTGATCGGCGAACGGCCAGGCCTCAGCTCACCGGACAGCCTGGGCTTGTACTTCACCTACAACCCCAAGGTCGGCCTGACCGATGCGTACCGCAATTGCATCTCCAACGTACGCCTGGAAGGCCTGAGCTACGGCATGGCGGCCCATCGCCTGCTTTACTTGATGCGAGAGGCGTGTCGCCGGCAGCTGTCGGGGGTCAACCTCAAGGACGAGGCGCAGGTGCAGACCATCGAATCGGATGATCCGGACCTGATGAAAGGCAATTTCCTGCTCAGCTCACCGGATGACTGATTGCTGCACGATTGCGCTTTTTGGCGCCATTAGGCAGCATCGAGTCACGGCCGCTTGTGTGGTCATCCCCCCTTTGGAAGTTGAGGCCTGGCATGCGGATTACTCAAGCGACCCTGGAACACTTGGACCTGTTGACCCCGCTGTTCGTCAAATACCGTGAGTTCTACGGAGCGCTGCCCTTCCCGGATTCGTCGCGGGACTTTCTGGAAAAGCGCCTGCGACGCAAGGAGTCTGTGATTTACCTGGCCCTGGCGGACGATGACGACAAGAAACTGCTCGGATTTTGCCAGCTGTACCCGAGCTTTTCGTCGCTGTCGCTCAAGCGGGTGTGGATCCTCAATGACATCTACGTCGCTGAAGACGCCCGCCGGCAACTGGTGGCGGACAACCTGATGCGCACCGCGAAGAAAATGGCCAAGGAGACCCACGCGGTCCGGCTGCGGGTGTCCACCAGCAGCGACAACGAAGTCGCGCAGAAGACCTATGAGTCGATCGGGTTTCGCGAAGACACCGAATTCAAGAACTACACATTGCCGATCAGCGAAGACTGACCCCAATCGCCCAAATACCGCGAATCCCCCTGTGGGAGCGGGCTTGCTCGCGAAAGCTGAGTGTCAGTCGACACACCTGGTGCCGACCCACCGCATTCGCGAGCAAGCCAGCTCCCACATTTGGATCGCGTGCGCCAAGTCCCTGCACGACATCCCCCGCTACAAAACCAACACGCTTTTCACCTCTCGATCCGTATAATGCGGACCTTTCAGGGTTGTAAGAATCTCGACTTACACTTGTAGCCTTATTACCCGAGCTACCGCACAGGCCTGCTGAGCCGGGCCATTCACACAGGTGCCATCCATGGATTTCAACCCGCTTGACCTTATCCTGCATCTCGACATGTACCTCGACCTGCTGGTAACCAACTACGGTCCGTGGATCTACGCCATTCTGTTTATGGTGATCTTTTGCGAAACCGGCCTGGTGGTCATGCCGTTCCTGCCGGGCGACTCCCTGCTGTTCATCGCCGGCGCAGTGGCCGCAGGCGGCGGCATGGACCCGGTACTGCTGGGCGGTCTTTTGATGCTGGCGGCGATTCTGGGTGACAGCACCAACTATGTGATCGGGCGAACGGCGGGCGAGCGCTTGTTCAACAACCCGAACTCGAAAATATTCCGCCGCGACTACCTGCAAAAAACCCATGACTTCTACGACCGCCATGGCGGCAAGACCGTGACCCTGGCGCGTTTTCTGCCGATCCTGCGCACCTTTGCGCCCTTCGTGGCCGGTATCGCCAAGATGCCTTACGCGCGCTTCTTCGGCTTCAGTGTGCTCGGTACCATCCTCTGGGTCGGCGGCCTGGTGACCCTGGGCTATTTCTTCGGCAATGTGCCGTTCATCAAGAAGCACCTGTCGCTGCTGGTGGTATTCATCATCCTGCTGTCGCTGGTCCCGATGATCATCGGTGTATTCCGCAGCCGGTTTGGCCGCGCGTCGTCCGAAGCCAAGCCACAGTAACCGCTGATGTGGTCCCTCAGTGCCTGGCGCCGCAAGCGCCTGCTGGCCCGGCACCCGATTGCCGATGACACCTGGCAGCGGGTGCGCCACCACCTGACTTTTCTCGATGGCATCAGCGCCGAGCAGGACCAATGGTTGCGCGAAGCCTGCGTGGTTTTTCTCGATGAAAAACACCTCACCGCCCTGCCCGGCGTCGAACTGCACCAGGAACAACGCCTGCTGCTCGCCGCCCAGGCCCAACTGCCGCTGATGAACCTGGGTGATCTCGACTGGTACCAGGGTTTTCACGAGATCGTGCTCTACCCTGACGACTTCCTCAGCCCCCAGCGCCATCGCGATGCCAGCGGCGTGGAACACGAGTGGGACGGCGAGCACAGCGGGGAAGCCTGGCAACAGGGCCCGGTGATTCTGGCTTGGCCCGGGGTGCTGGCCAGTGGCAAATGGGAAGGCTACAACCTGGTGATCCACGAACTGGCTCACAAGCTCGACATGCTCAACGGCGACGCCAACGGCCTGCCGCCGCTGCACAGCGATATGCGCGTGCAAGAGTGGGCCAGCGTAATGCAGAGCGCCTTTGATGACCTCAACCGTCAGCTGGACGCCGACCCGGAGGCAGAGACCGGGATCGACCCCTACGCCGCCGAAAACCCCGCGGAATTCTTTGCCGTCACCAGCGAATATTTTTTCAGCGCCCCGGATTTACTGGTCAGTTGCTATCCACAGGTGTATGCCCAGCTCGGCCGCTTTTATCGCCAGGATCCTCTGGCCCGCCTGCACCAACTGCAAGCCGGCGACCCGCGTTATCAGCCTCGCGACGAATGACCGTACGACGTCTGGCGCATGGCATCGGCGGCAGAATGTGCCTATAATCGCCGCCACTTTTAGGCCAATCCGGCCAAGTTTCTTGGCCAACTAACGGGGGCAACGCCCAATGAGCTACAGCAAGATTCCGGCTGGCAAAGACCTGCCGAACGACATCTACGTCGCCATCGAGATTCCGGCCAACCACGCGCCGATCAAATACGAAATCGACAAAGACAGCGACTGCCTGTTCGTTGACCGTTTCATGGCCACCCCGATGTTCTACCCGGCCAACTACGGTTTCATCCCCAACACCCTGGCGGACGACGGTGACCCCCTCGACGTGCTGGTCGTGACCCCTTACCCGGTTGCGCCAGGCTCGGTGATCCGCGCGCGCCCAGTCGGCATCCTGAACATGACCGACGACGGCGGCGGCGATGCCAAAGTAATCGCGGTGCCCCACGACAAGTTGTCTCAACTGTACGTGGACGTGAAGGAATACACCGACCTGCCAGCACTGCTGCTGGAACAGATCAAACACTTCTTCGAGAACTACAAAGACCTCGAAAAAGGCAAATGGGTGAAGATCGACGGTTGGGGCAACGCAGACGCCGCCCGCGCCGAGATCCTCAAGTCGGTCGCTGCCTACAAAGGCTGATACCGCACCTCATTGCTTCGGCAATCGAAAAGCCCCGACTGTTCGGGGCTTTTTTATGGGCGCAACTAAACGACAAGTTCAGCTGCAAACAACTTGTGTTTACTCGAATACAACATCCGAAGGATCAGGCCACAAACCGGTAAAAACCTACATGCGCAACTCAACGCATGGTTTATTTGATCTGTTGTCTCCGCCAGTAAACTCAGCGTTTATGAATACATCAGGTGATCGCTTAAAAGCACTATTACGGGAAGTTCATCTTTCCGCTTCGGACTTCGCCAAGAACCGTGGCGTCACGCCTCAACACGTGAACAACTGGTTCAAACGCGGTGTCCCCATGGGCCGACTCAACGAGATCGCGGAGCTGCTATGCATCTCCAGTCGCTGGCTGCGCACTGGCGAAGGTCCCAAACACCCACCGGCCAACTTTCTACTGGAAGGCCCGGGATCAAGACAAGGACTCCAACCCACCCGCGAAGACAACGGCAAGTACCTCACAGCCCCCGCCTGCACCCCGGAAAAAATCGACGTGGAACTGCCGCTCCACACCACCTTCGCTTCGACCGAACGCATTCGCGTCGCCCTGCACACCCTCGAAGCACTCAACGTAAACCCCGACCGTGCCCTGGGTGCGTACATGGTCGACAACAGCATGATCGAGATCATCCAGCAAGGCGCCACTCTCGCCATCGACCGTGGCCGCACCCAGATCATCGACGGCGAAATCTACGCCGTCGAACACGACGGCATGCTGCGCATCAAGTACCTCTACAACCGCCCGGGCGGTGGTTTACGCATGCGCAGCCACAACGCCAGCGAACACCCGGACGAATACCTGACCTTCGATCAACGCTTCGAACAAAACTTCCAGATCCTGGGTTGGGTGTTCTGGTGGTCCACCCTCAACAACCGCCGCCCACCCGTACCGCTGGACGAACATCTACTGGGCTGGGAAGGCTCTAAATCGGATCCAGAGGTGGGCATTTGAGGTGAATGTGGGTATCATGCGGCCCACCTTTGGCAGGGGGTGGCTTAACGCTATCCACCCTGTCTGGCGATGCGGAGGAGTTCCCGCAGATGCCTCGACCAGTCAGCCCGACGCAATGTGGGCTGAGCGATTTGAAGGCTGGTGAGGTTTGTCAAAAACAAGCTGAAGCAGTCCCCGAGAAGCCGGCCACAAGCCGGCTTTTTAATGCCCCCTCCCCAGGAAACATGGCCTTAACAAAGCATTGCTTACACCAGCCCATAGCGACACGTCCCGCACACGCGCTTTCACTCCTGAGCGGCACGTAAAGCATAAGTCGCTTGATTTACGTTCCGTTCTAGAGGGCGCTTCGCTCAACGGCTCAACGCCTGCGCATACTTCCCACATGCCCCGACATCACCGTCATACGACGCATTGCGAATGATCTCCTGGCCATCCACTTCGACATCAATCTTGCACGTCGCATTCATCTGCACGGTGGTCCCGCCGATGCTGGTCCCCGAATAGGTGGATTTACCGGTACCGGTCGGCACTTTACCGGTGGAGACGCTGCTGCTTGGCTGATAGGTGGACACCATTTGCGAGGTGGTCCAGGTGTAGACGTGGCGGCCGGCCAACGTTCGCTCGCTGGTCGGGACGCCCAGCCTGTCGATCGCCACGGACACAGGTTGCCCCCGCAGGCGAGCGAAGCCGTTGTCCAGTTGGTCGGTCACACATGCCGAAAGCAGCAGCAGGGGAAACAGCACAAACAATCCCTTCACGTTTTTTATTCTCCGAAATTTTTGGGTTAGATACAGGACGCACCCGAAGAAATATAACCGATTTGGTAGAATACCTACCAAATCGGTTTGTTTTATTTTTGTAAAGGCGCCTTCGACAACTGTCCCCCTCCAGTTGACAGTTAAACGCTTTCTAGCCGATTTATCCCCACTCATCCACCCATTAATCTGTGCCCATGTTGAACGCAACGCCTAACCTACCTAAACAAAAAAGGATCCAACCATGAGCACTCCAACTTACAACCGCTTGAACAAAGACGACGCCATCGTGTTGCTGGTCGACCACCAGACCGGCCTGATTTCCCTGGTGCAGGACTTCTCGCCCAACGAGTTCAAGAACAACGTGCTCGCCCTGGCTGACCTGGCCAAGTTCTTCGAACTGCCGACCATCCTCACCACCAGCTTCGAACAAGGCCCCAATGGTCCGCTGGTGCCGGAGCTCAAGGAAATGTTCCCGGACGCGCCGTACATCGCCCGCCCCGGTCAGATCAATGCCTGGGATAACGAAGATTTCGTCAAGGCGATCAAGGCCACGGGCCGCAAGCAGATCATCATTGCCGGTGTGGTCACGGATGTGTGCGTCGCGTTCCCGACCTTGTCGGCGCTGGCGGAAGGGTTTGAGGTGTTTGTGGTGACGGATGCTTCGGGCACCTTCAACACTACCGTGCAACAGGCCGCCTGGAGCCGCATGACCCAAGCCGGCGCACAGATGATGAACTGGTTTTCGGTGGCCTGTGAGTTGCACCGCGACTGGCGCAACGACATCGAAGGCCTGGGCAATCTGCTGTCCCAACGCATTCCGAACTACCGCAACCTGATGAACGGTTACGCGGCGCTCACCGCCCACGCGCGCTAAGCGTTATCACCCTCTACAACAAGCCTGCGCTGAAACCGCAGGCTTTTTTGCGTCCGTTCGCCGGACGCGTTCGAGGCTTGGAAAAATCAAGTCGCTGTGAATTGTTGTGAAGACTTTGCGAAATGATGAATTTCCCGTGATAGGTTCCAAATCACTCTAATTCACCGCCTTCACCGATTTACCAGCGAACTAGCGGCGCACCCTTGATACCAACTAAAAGTTTCGGGCATTTGCCCTGGAAGTTGTAGAGCCCTGCGCGTTTTAAAAAAGCAGGGACTTTTAAACCGGTGCCGATGGAACTTTCGGCGTAGCAATTACATTCGGAGAATGACCATGGTAGCGAAGGTAGAACCCACCCCCAAGGACGCCCCGGGCCCAGATAAAACTACCAATGCGGCCTGGGAAAAGTCTGTCAAGAATGCCTCTACGACGCCCAAGCCCACACCACCGGATGAACTCGGCAAGGGCCAGAAACGCCCCGAAGGCGACAACCGCACCGCCCAGCAAATCATCGATGACACCCCGCTGCTCAAGTACCTGGGCAACCAGAGTGGCGTGAAAGACAACCTCAAGAAACAGGTCGGCGATTTCGACAAGGACGCCGACGCCGCCTACCGTGCGTCCAAAGTGCTGGAACACGTCGAGTACATCGACGAAAACGGCAAATTGACCGACGGTAAGGATGTCGGCAACAAGAGCATCGACGGTTTCACCAAAGACGGCGAGGCCCGCCATGGCACCGAGGCCGGGCGCCTGCAGGACTTCGGCAAATACGGCTACTCGAGCCTGCGCGGCGAGGTGGTGAAATCGGACTTGGGCGAGAAGCAGAAGCGCCCGGCGGGTGACAACCGCACCGCCAAGGAAATCATCGACGCCACGCCGCTGCTGCGCAACCTGGGCAACCAGAGCCATGTGAAGGACAACCTGAAGAAACAAGTGGGTGACTTCGAGAACGACGCCGACGCCGCCTACCGCGCCACCCAGGTGCTGGAGCACGTGGTCAGCCTCGATGAAAACGGCAAGTTGTTGACCGGCTATGACGCCCGCAACAAAGACAACGACAGCATCGACGGCTTCACCAAAGACAAGGAAGCCCGCCATGGCACTGAAGCCGGGCGCCTGCAGGACTTCGGCAAGTACGGCTATTCAAGCCTCAAGGGCGACCTGGTTCACGTCAAGGACAAGACCCACACCGACAAGGCCGCACCGGCCGACGAGCCCAAAGACGTACAGGCCCTGCGCGACAAGTACCACATCCCGAGCTTCGGCGCCGAAGGGTTGATGGACATGGAGTTGCCCAACGACAAGACCGTGGGCGGCCAGACCGCCGAGAATTTTGTGCAGGGCATTCGCGACGACATCAAGAGCGGCAAGCTGGCCGAAGACTCGGACGAAGCGAAGATCGTCAAGTTGATGGACGCTCAGGCCGCGCTGGATAACGGCTATGACCTGTATGGCTACGCAGAAAGTATCAACTTGGGCAGCGGTACTTACCGTGAATCGGATAAGAGCCCGACCAAACTCAATGGCAAAGACGTCAAGGAGATGGTCGACGAAGAAAAACTCGCGAAAGAAATTTCCACGCTGATGAGCAAGGAAGGTATTAAAGACCGTTACGACACTGAACTTAAGAAAAGTGTCGGCAGCCTCTCGAAAGAGCGTCTGGACGAAGTTCGCGAACAAGTTTTCCCGGCACTCTTTAAAGAAGGCACTCGCGAAGCCAATTTGGACTTCGAAGACTATGTGATCGCCATGAACGACTCGGGCGATCCGAAAAAGTCGGAAATGGCCGAATTGGACGTGGACCGCTATTTCGAGTCCCTGCGCATCCTTGAGCCGGACAGTTATACCGCCCGTCGTCAGACCTTCGACCAGAACATGATGACGCACCAGCTCAACACCTACATGGAAAATCCTGACAAGGTTTCGCCGGAAAATGCCGAAAGCGGCCTGCGCGCAACGTTCACCATGGTCAAGAGTGGCATCAACACCCTGCTGGGTTCGCTCGACAAGGGCGATAAAACCTACGACATGTACAAAAAAATGAAGGATGAATTCGACATCCTCGACGGCCACATTTCCGGGCTGAAGCCGGAAGAAAACAGCAAGATCGCCGCCGCGATCCGCCAGGCGGCAGCCAGTGGCGACGCCGCAACCATCGACAAGGTCGTGGACGCCCAGCTCAAGGGCCTGTCGACCAACCGCGAAGAAACCGCCGGCTCACTGAAAAAACTGCTGCACTCGGCCAGTTCCACCGGGACCCTGGGGGCGATGTCGGGCACCATGAGCCTGGTCAGCGGTGCGCTTCAACTGGCCAACGGTGGCGGCTGGAAAAACATGACCACCGACCAGCAAATCGCCGCCGTGCGTGACCTGGTCGGCGGGTTGAGCTGGACCAACGACTTCCTCAAGTTTGGGTCGAACATCGTCGAAACCCTGGGCGGCACGCAGAAAATGGACCCGGCTGCCGGCCCGGACGGCAAGCCGCAACCCAAGGTCAAGGCCACGGCCTGGCTCGGCCTTCTGGACGAGAACTTCCCGGATATCTGGGGCAACAAAGACACCAAGGCGGACAAACTCTCCACCGAGATCAATGACCGCATCGCCAAGTCCTCCGAGAGCCTCAAGTCCTATGACGTGACCCAGTTCACCCCGGATGAACTCAAGGAATACGAAAAGACCATCAAGTCCATTGGCGAGGCGATGGGCGTGAAAGACGTGCCGGGCAAACCCGGTATCCCTGACGGCACCAAGCCGAATACCGCCGTGGCGGCCGGGCGTTCCTTCCTGCGCTTCATGGGTGGCTCGGGCCTGGACATCACCGGCGGGGTCATGGACATCGTGTCCGGCGCGCGCAAACTCAAGAAAGCCAAGACCGCACTGGAAAAGGTCGACGCGGCCTTCTCCCTCGGCGCCGGCGCCTCCGGTACCGGGATGGCGATCTCCAACACCGTTGCGATGTTTGCCCCCAAAGGCGCGCACCTCGCCGCCAAGCTGGCCGGTGACGTGGCCTCCACCGTCGTGCGCGGCCTGGCCATCGGCGCGCGCGTGGCTGGCCCGGTGTTTGCCGTGGCCGGCCTGGTCTTCGGCGTGGCCGGTACCTTGATCGCCGAGGCGGTGGAACACGCCAAGATGCAGAAACTGACGGACTCGCAAGGCAAGTTCTTCAAGGACCTGGCCGACGCCGGCGTGACCAAGGAAGACTGGGGCGACAAGCTCGAATACGCCCGCTATGCCTCTTATATGTATGGCGGACGGGACACGCCGGACGATAAGTCGATGTTCGACTACCAGTCGGACGAATGGAAACACTTCCAGCAGACCGAAGACAAAAAAGGCAGTTCGCTGGCCCGGCTTGCGCCTTACCTGCACAAGGACGGCGACCCCGACAGCAAGAACCTGTGGGAGAAGCACCTGTCGGGCGCCACCAGTTCCAGCGGCCCCCACGGCAGCGAGCGCCACACCGATGACTGGCGCCCCTGGGGCAGCACGGACATGGACGCGGGGAGCAAGAAAAAAGCCTGAGTGGACGATGAGCCGAATAGATTGCACAATCGGCTCATTAAATGAGCCGAATAATCCTCCTATTCGGCTCACTCGCTTCAGGTAGCCCCCATGGACCAACCGCTCTGGATCTGGCAACACACAGACTGGCCGCATTTTCATTGGCAACCTGGCCGCCTGGCGGCCTTGCTGCGCGAGTGCGGGCACACCCAAGGCAAACTATTGGGCATGCTCGGCTCCGTCAGTCAGGCAGTCAATGCGCAGCATGAGCTGGATGCGTTGTTGCAGAACATCCTGACTTCCTCGGCAATCGAGGGCGAGCAGTTGAACGTCGGCTCGGTGCGCTCATCTCTGGCGCGCCGGATGGGCTTGGAGATTCAGGCCGACGGCCAGATCAGCCGGCGCAGCGAAGGCCTCGCCGAACTGATGATGGACGCCACCCTGCAATTCGCCCAACCGTTCACCCTTGTGCGCCTGCTCAATTGGCACCACTGGCTGTTCCCGGCGCCGCAAGCCGAATACGCCGTACGCACGGTCAATGTCGGCGCATTGAGAGGGGATGAGCCGATGCAGGTGGTGTCGGGGCGACTCGAACGGCCAAATGTGCATTTTGAGGCACCGCCACGCCTGGGACTGGAGCAGGCACTGGATGATTTCCTCGAATGGTTCGAAACCAGCCGCCATCAACCGGAACTCGACCCGTTGGTGAGGGCAGCGGTCGCGCATTTCTGGTTTGTGACCCTGCACCCCTTCGATGACGGTAATGGCCGCCTGACACGCGCCATTACGGACCTCGCGCTGGCTCAGGGCGAACATCAGGCCATACGGTTCTATGCCATGTCGGCCAGTATCCTCGAGGACCGCGCCGGCTACTATCAGGCCCTGGAGTCGAGCCAAAAGGCCACACTGGACATTACCGACTGGCTGGAATGGTTCCTCAAGACCCTGCTGCGCAGCCTGCAACAGGCAATCGTCCGGATTGAACGAGTGCTGGACAAGAGCCGGTTCTGGCAACAGCACCGTGACCTCTCGTTGTCCGTCGAACAGGTCAAGGTCCTCAATCGCTTGCTGGACGGTGGCGAAAAAGGCTTTGAACACGGGATCAGCGCTGCGCAGTATCAAGCGGTGGCGAAGGTTTCCAAAGCCACGGCGACACGTCATCTGGCCGATCTGCTGGAAAAAAACTGCCTGATTCGTCTCTCTGGAGGTGGTCGCAGCACCCGTTATCAGGTCAATACGGCGGCGGTATAACAACCCGCTCATTTGCCCCGCCCCCCCATGTCTGCTAGTGTCGCGCCGGTTTACCGTCTACCGGAATAGCCGCCATGGCCCGCAAAAAAGTAGCACTCGATTTCGAACAATCCCTCGCCGACCTGCAAACCCTGGTCGAGCGTCTGGAGAACGGCGAGTTGTCGCTGGAAGACTCGCTGACCGCGTTTGAACAAGGCATCGGCCTGACCCGTGACTGCCAGAGCGCATTGGCACAGGCGGAGCAGAAAGTGCAGGTGCTGCTCGAACGCGACGGCGAATTGGCCGAAGAGCCCTTCGATGCGGAACAGCCCGAATGATCGACGCGTATCAGGCCAGCAGCCAGGCCCGGGTCAACGCGGCGCTGGAACCCTTGTTCGTGGCGCCAAGCCCTGAGCTCAAGCGCTTGTATGAAGCCATGCGCTACAGCGTGATGAATGGCGGCAAGCGCGTACGTCCGTTGCTGGCCTATGCGGCCTGCGAAGCACTGGGCACACCCGCCGAGCAAGCCAATGGCGCGGCCTGTGCGGTGGAATTGATCCACGCGTACTCCCTGGTGCATGACGATTTGCCGGCGATGGACGACGATGATCTGCGCCGCGGCCAGCCCACCACCCACAAAGCCTTTGATGAAGCCTGCGCGATCCTCGCCGGCGACGGCCTGCAAAGCCTGGCGTTCAGCGCCCTGCTGGACCCGACCTTGAGCGACGCGAGCGCCGAGATTCGCTTGCGCATGGTCAGCGCCCTGGCGTTGGCGGCGGGCCCTGCCGGTATGGTGGGTGGCCAGGCCATCGACCTCGGTTCGGTCGGCCAGAAGCTTGACCAGCACGCGCTGGAATATATGCACCGTCACAAGACCGGCGCCTTGATCGAGGCCTCCGTGCACCTGGGTGCCCTGGCCAGCGGTCGTGCCGACGCTGCGCAACTGGCCGCGCTGAAGACCTACTCCCGCGCCATCGGCCTGGCCTTCCAGGTGCAGGACGACATCCTCGACGTGGAAAGTGACACCGCCACCCTGGGCAAGCGCCAGGGTGCAGACATCGCCCGGGACAAGCCGACCTACCCCGCGCTGCTCGGGCTGGACGCCGCCAAGGCCTACGCCCAGGAACTGCGCGACCAGGCCCTGGACGCCCTGCGACCTTTCGACGCGGCGGCCGAGCCCCTGCGCGACCTGGCGCGGTATATCGTCGAACGCCGGCACTGACAACAGCGGCCATTGCGGCCGCATATCGGCCAAGTTCGGCGCTCTGCGTGGGCAGTTTGCGATGCTTGAGGTAAACTGCCGCCTCTTTCTATACCTATAACGATTCGCCTGATGCCCACGACGTTCCAAGAGATTCCCCGCAAGCGCCCGTCCACGCCCCTGCTCGACCGTGCTGCCACGCCGGACGGCCTGCGTCGACTGGGTGAAGCCGAGCTGGAAACCCTGGCCGATGAGTTGCGCCTCGAATTGCTCTACACGGTCGGTCAGACCGGTGGGCATTTCGGTGCCGGGCTGGGCGTCATCGAGCTGACCATCGCCTTGCACTACGTGTTCGACACCCCGGACGACCGGCTGGTGTGGGACGTGGGCCATCAGGCGTATCCGCACAAGATCCTCACCGGCCGCCGCGAGCGCATGCACACCTTGCGTCAGAAGGACGGCGTCGCCGCCTTCCCGCGCCGTTCCGAGAGTGAGTACGACACCTTTGGCGTTGGCCACTCCAGCACGTCCATCAGTGCCGCGCTGGGCATGGCCATTGCCGCCCGCCTGCAACACAGCGATCGCAAGGCCATCGCCGTGATCGGCGATGGTGCACTGACCGCCGGCATGGCCTTCGAAGCGCTGAACCATGCGCCGGAAGTGGACGCCAACATGCTGGTGATCCTCAACGACAATGACATGTCGATCTCGCGCAATGTCGGCGGCCTGTCGAACTACCTGGCCAAGATCCTCTCCAGCCGCACCTACGCCAGCATGCGCGAAGGCAGCAAGAAGGTGCTCTCGCGCCTGCCCGGCGCGTGGGAGATTGCCCGCCGCACCGAAGAATATGCCAAGGGCATGCTGGTACCCGGCACCTTGTTCGAAGAACTGGGCTGGAACTACATCGGTCCGATCGACGGCCATGACCTGCCGACCCTGATCGCCACCTTGCGCAACATGCGTGACCTCAAGGGCCCGCAATTCCTGCATATCGTGACCAAAAAAGGCAAAGGCTTCGCCCCGGCGGAAGTCGACCCGATCGGTTACCACGCCATCACCAAGCTGGAACCACTGGACGCGCCTGCCGCTGCGCCGAAAAAAGCCGGCGGGCCGAAGTACTCCGGTGTGTTCGGCGAATGGCTGTGCGACATGGCCGCCGCCGATCCGCGCCTGGTGGGCATCACCCCGGCGATGAAGGAAGGCTCTGACCTGGTGGCGTTCAGCGAACGTTTCCCGCTGCGCTATTTTGACGTGGCGATTGCCGAGCAACACGCGGTGACCTTCGCCGCCGGCATGGCCTGTGAAGGCGCCAAGCCAGTGGTGGCGATCTACTCCACCTTCCTGCAACGGGGTTATGACCAGCTTGTTCATGACGTGGCGGTGCAGAACCTCGACGTGCTGTTCGCCATCGACCGCGCCGGTTTGGTGGGCGAAGACGGCCCGACCCACGCCGGCAGCTTTGACTTGTCCTACCTGCGCTGCATCCCCGGCATGCTGGTGATGACCCCGAGCGACGAAAACGAACTGCGCAAGATGCTCAGCACCGGCCACCTGTACAACGGCCCCGCCGCCGTGCGTTACCCGCGCGGCAACGGCCCGAATGCGGTGATCAAGAAGGACCTTGAGCCCATCGAAATTGGCAAGGGCATCGTGCGTCGCCAAGGCCGCAACACCGCATTCCTGGTATTCGGCGTGCAATTGGCCGAAGCCCTGAAAGTCGCCGAGACGCTCGATGCCACGGTGGTCGACATGCGCTTCGTCAAGCCACTGGATGAAGCGCTGGTGCGCGAGATCGCCGGCAACCACGCGTTGCTGGTGACCGTCGAAGAAAACGCCATCATGGGCGGAGCCGGTGCGGCGGTCAGCGAATTCCTGGCGCGGGAGAATATCCTCAAGTCAGTGCTGCACCTGGGCTTGCCGGATGTATACGTGGAACACGCCAAGCCGGCGCAGATGCTGGCCGAATGCGGCCTGGATGAGGCCGGTATCGAGGCTTCGGTTCGCGAACGCCTGGCGCTGCTCGGTCTGTAACCCGGTTTCCCGGAAAAAACAGAGACTAAAATGTGGGAGCGGGCTTGCCCGCGAAAGCGGTGGGTCAGTCACTTCATAGGCTGGCTGACACACTGTTTTCGCGGGCAAGCCCGCTCCCACATTGGTTTTGTGTCAACTTTCAAAACGATGGACAGACCATGAAACGCCTGCACCTGGCCCTGCTGCTCCTGCCCACTCCCGATCTGCTCGCCGACACCCGCGACCAGGCACTGAGCCTTCCCGACGTGGTCATCAGCACCAACCGCCAGGTCCAGGCGCGCAACGACAGCAGCGCCGCCAATACCGTGTTTACCCGCGATGACATCGACCGCCTGCAACCCACCAGCGTGACCGACCTGCTCAGCCGCGTCCCCGGTGTGCAAGTGGCGCGAACCGGCGGGCGCGGCAGCCTGCCGGGGATTTTCATCCGGGGCACCAAGTCCGCCCAGAGCCTGGTGCTGGTGGACGGCCAGCGCATTGCCAATGCCACCTCTGGCGACAGCGGGTTGCAATTCCTGAGTGTCGACCAGATCGAGCGGGTGGAAGTGCTGCGCGGCTCGCGCTCGGTGATCTATGGCAGCGACGCCATCGGCGGAGTCATCCAGATTTTCACCCGGCGCAACGCCCAGGCCGGCGTGCATCCGCGCCTGCACCTGGGGTTTGGCAGCAACCAGACCTGGGAGCGCAGCCTGGGGCTGTCGGGCGGCGACGAACGCACACGCTTCAACCTTGGCGCCAGCCTGGATGAAACCCAAGGCATCAACTGGACCCACGAATCGTTCGCCAGCGATGGTGATCACGATGCCTACCGCAACAAGTCCATCAGCCTGAACCTCAGCCACTCGCTGAACGACGACCTCGAAGTCGGCTTCAACCTGTTGGATGGCCGGGGCAAGTCGGAGTACGACAACCCGTTCGGCCGCTTTATCAGCTTTTCCGAAACCGTCGGCCAGAAGCCCTACACCGATTACACCGTCAGCAGCGCCAGCGGTTACGTCGATGCCCGGCTCAACGAACGCTGGCAAACCCGCCTGGAAATGGGCCACAGCGAAAACCGCGACAAGAAGCGCGATTACCTGAGCAACGACGGCAGCGCCTTCAACACCTACCGCGATTCGGTGAACTGGCAAAACGACGTGACCCTGGACGACCGCAACCGCCTGATTCTGGGCGGCGACTGGTATGAAGACCGTGTACACGCCAGCACTGATTTCGATCAGGACAGCCGCTGGAACCGCGCGCTGTTTATCCAGCATCGCTTCGCGGCAGAGCGGTTCTCCACCGAGCTGGGCCTACGGCACGACACCAACCAGCAGTTCGGCAGCCAGAACACCTGGAGCGGCACCCTGACGGTACCGCTCAACCCCGACAACGATGTGCTGCTGTCCTACAGCGAGGGGTTCCGGGCGCCCAGTTTCAACGATTTGTACTACCCCGGCAGCAGCAACCCCAACCTCAAGCCCGAGCACTCGAAAAGCTACGAGCTGCAATGGCGCAGCCAGTTGAGCGACAGCACACGCCTGGAAACCTCGCTGTACCGCACCGACCTCAAGGACGCCATCGTCGCGCAGCCGGTGGATTTCTACATCCCGCATAACGTGGCATCCGCACGTATCAACGGCTTTGAAGCCGCGCTCAAACAGGAGCTGTTCGGCTGGCAAGGCAACCTCGGGCTATCGATCATCGACCCGCGCGACCGTGACAGCGGCCATACCCTGGCCCGTCGCGCCCGCCGCACACTGAGCCTGGACCTGGACCGGCAGTTCGACAAACTGGGCGTGGGCGCCAGTTGGCAAGCGGTCAGCAACAGCTACGACGATGAAGAGAACCGCAATCGCCTCGGCGGGTATGCCCTGCTGGGGTTGCGCAGCAGTTGGGCGCTGAACCGCGAGGTGTTGTTGTCGGTGAAGGTGGATAACGTGCTGGACAAGACCTATGCACGGGCCATGTACAGCTACCAGGACCCGAACTTCGAGAATAATCAGGATTATCGCGAAGAAGGCCGGGTGTGGATGTTGGGGGTGACTTGGACCCCCGATATCTGAATTGGCAGGTCCGGCCTCATCGCAGGCAAGCCAGCTCCCACAGGGGAAACGCATTCCAAATGTGGGAGCGGGCTTGCTCGCGAAAGCGGTCTCACGGGTTCGGCGCAATCACCTGACACAACCGCCCCACCGCTTCCAGCATCTGCCCGCTGGGCCGCTCCAGGCCCTTGTCCGGCACCACGCGTACCCGCCCAGCCATCGCCGGCCAAACCTGCCAGGCTGTTTTCTGCGCCTGATCCCCCACCAGAATCATCTCGGGATCACGCTGCAATACCGCTTCGATACTCACCTGTGGCGCCGGCAGTTTCAGGTCGTCGAACACATTGCGCGCGCCGCACACGCCCAGCGCATCGCTGATGATCTGCCCACCTCCAACGGTGTACAGCGGCTGGTTCCACACCTGGTAAAACACCCGCAACGGCTCGGCACGCTGATAACGCTGGCGCAACTTAGCCAGGCGTTGGCGCAACTGCGCGGCGAGTTGCCGGCCAGCCTCCGGGCGTCCCAATTGCTTGGCGATGGCCTGGACCTGGGCAGCCAGTTGTTCAAGGCTATGGGGTTCGGCGACGTACATCGGGATATCGAGGCGTTGTAACTGTTCGCGCTGGACCGGACCGACGCTGCCAGGCCAGAGCAGGATCAAGTCCGGTTTGAGACTGAGCAGGCGCTCCATATCCAACTGACCATAGCGCCCCACCGAGGGTACCTTCGCCAGTGCCGCCGGCCGGTCACCGCCATCGAGCACGCCCACCAGCAGATCGGCAGCGCCCAGTTCGACGACGATTTCAGACAGGGACGGCGCCAGGCTGACCACACGCTCGACCGCCCACGCCTGGGCACCGAATGCCAGCAGCAGAACCGCTAGCCAATGGCGCATCATCCCAGTTGGCGGGGAATGCGGTAGAGGTAAAACAGCACCAGGGTCGACAGCGCCAGCAGAAACAACGGCACCGCTTCCAGGCCGACAAACACCGACAACGCGCCGATCCAGGCCGGGATGGCCGCCACCAGCAAGGCAATCCGCCGACGCGCCGCCAGGGTGATCCAGGCCGCCGGTTCTTCGGGGGTATCCAGGGCTTTGGAGGTGGCGATCAGGGCGTGTTTATAGCCGTTGAAGTAGCGCAGGCTAAGAAACATCGAGGCCACGCCGGCGATGAAGAACGGCATGGCCAATACAGGAAGCAAGGACTCAGCCTGGCCAAAGACCAGGTTGAGCACGAACAGGGGAAGCAGCGCCAGGGCCAGGTACTGCCACCAGTTGAAGGACAGTCGCCGTTTCACCTGGCCTCGGGTCACGCGCGGTCGACCTCGCCCTGATGCTCGTTGCCCATCATGTGGTCGAGCTTGCTGGCCTTGGTGGCCAGGTAGAGCTTGTTGTGCGGGTTATGGCCAGTATGCAGCGGCACGCGCTCGGCCACGGTGATGCCCATGTCGGTCAAGGCTTTGACCTTGCGCGGGTTGTTGGTCATCAGGCGCAGCGACTTCACGCCCAGATGCTCGAGCATCGGCAGGCAGATCGCGTAGTCACGCTGGTCGGCGGCAAAGCCCAGGCGCTCGTTGGCCTCGACCGTGTCGGCGCCGCCGTCTTGCAGTTCGTAGGCGCGGATCTTGTTCATCAAGCCGATGCCACGGCCTTCCTGACGCAAGTACAGCAACACGCCACGGCCTTCACGGGCGATGGCACGCAATGCAGCTTCCAGTTGCGAACCGCAGTCGCAACGCTGGCTGAACAATGCATCACCGGTCAGGCACTCGGAGTGCACACGGCCCAGGACAGGGGCGCCGTCGGCAATATCGCCCAGGCTGAGCACAACGTGCTCGCGGCCCGTGGCTTCTTCGAGAAAGCCGTTCATGGTGAACGTGGCAAATGGGGTAGGCAGCTTGGAAGCAGCGACGAAAACGACGGGCACCGTGTGCTCCTGAATTCAATTTCTACAAAGGCGGCCATTGTAACAGCAGGTTCCTACAGACGCTTAAGCTGAATTATCGCTGATAAAGATCAATCGGTTCGATTGGCCTTCATGCCGGTTCTATGCTGGTCAGAATGGATACGGCTGTTTCCAGCGTTCGAAAATCCGCTTCAGCTCGCCGTTTTTCACCAGCACCGCCATTCGCTGGTCGAAGACCGCCATCAGGGCACGCCCCCGCTCGTTGTCGGCGAAACCCACGTAGAGCGGCAGCTCGGCGATGTGAGTCAGCCTGAATTGCGACCGGTCCTGCGCCTGATCGAGCACGACGGTGACTTCGGTCAAGGCATCGATGTAGAAGTCGGCGCGGGCATGTTCCAGCATCGGCAGAATGCCGTCGCGCCGCTCGATCTGGTTGAAACGGTGCACATTGGGCAGGTACGCCTCGTACTTGTAACCACGTACCCAGGCCAGACGGTAATCACCCAGGGTAGCCGCTGTCGGAACCGGCGTACTCGCAAGGCCGAGGGCGTAGATGTGGTCGGAATCGAAGTGCCAGTGCGGGTACAGCACGCCCTTGGCCTCGTCACGGTAGGAGCCGACCCAGCCATCCACCTCGCCCCGCTGGGCAAGGCCGACTGAACGCGTGTAGGGCACGGTGCGGGTCAGCAGCTTGACTCCGGCAGGCTCGAAGACCTGGCGCAATACATCCCAGGCCAGCCCCGTACCATCGGCGTTGGTGTAGTCATCCCAGTCCTCACTCGCCAGCATCACCTTGCCGGGCACCCCCGGCACGTCCTGCGCCTGCGCCAGGGTCGCACCGACACACAGCAGTATCAGTAGCCAGCGACGCACATCCATTGGGACAACCTCCTACAAGGCCTTGCATCCGTGATTTCGCTATAGAGGGTAGCGCAGGGAGGCGACTTAGGGCGCGTCGTTGAAATGCTGATAGCCACGCACGACCGGGGTGATGTCCTGCCCATGGGCGTCGAGCAGGGTCACACCCTGCCCCGCTTCGACCCGGCCGATCACCTGGACCGGCCAGCCTGCGGCCAGCAGCGGCGCCAATTCGCTGCTGGGCAGGGTGAACACCAGCACGTAGTCGTCGCCGCCGCTCAAGGCGGCCACACAGGCGCCTTGCGCCCCGGCAAACGCCAGCAACGCCGGGGACAGCGGCAAGCGTTCGCGCTCGATCAACAGACTGACAGCCGATGCCTTGGCGATATGCCCGCAATCGGCCAGAAGCCCGTCGGAGATATCCATCGCGGAGGTCGCCTTGCCCCGTAACGCCAACCCCAGCGCCAGTTGCGGTTGTGGCGACCAGTAATGCGCCAGCAGTGGCTCGGCGATGGCCGCCTCTGCGCTACGCTGCCCGAGCACCAGCGGCAAGGCGCCCGCGGCATTGCCCAGTTCGCCGCCTACGCACAGCAGGTCACCTGGCCGTGCGCCGCTGCGGGTCAACGCTTGCCCGGTCGGCACGCGGCCAAAGACGGTCAGAGTCAGGCTCAGCGGACCGCGCGTGGTATCGCCGCCCACCAGCGTCACACCGCAGTTTTGCGCCATGGTGTTCAAACCCTGGGCATAACGCTGCAACCAATCGGCGTCCACCGTCGGCGTGGTCAAGGCAAGGGTAAAGGCAAGGGGATGGGCGCCCATGGCGGCCAGATCGCTCACGGCCACGGCCAACGAACGCTGGCCCAGCAGAAACGGGTCACAGGGGTCGGCGAAGTGCACGCCGGCCACCAGGGTATCGGTGGAGACGGCCAACTGCTCCCCGGCGGGGAGCGCCAGCAAGGCGCAGTCGTCGCCAATCCCCAGCGCAATGCCCTCGCCGCCTTGCGCACAAGGCGCGGCGGCGAAGTAGTTGCGGATCAGCTCAAACTCACCCATGGGAAACTCAAGCGCGTATCAGCGCTTGTGTTCCTTGACTTCAGCTTCGCGCAGGCGCGGGGCCAGCTTGTCGAGTACACCGTTGACGAACTTGTGGCCGTCGGTCGAACCATAGACTTTCGCCAGTTCGATACCTTCGTTGATCACCACGCGGTAAGGCACGTCGACGCGATACAGCAATTCCCAGGTGGACAGGCGCAGCACGGCCAATTCAACCGGGTCCAGCTCTTCGAGGGTCAGGTCCAGGCAGGGCGCCAGGGCCGCGTCGATCTCGCTCAGGTGCGCGTGCACGCCGTGCAGGATGTCGTGGAAGTAGCTCTGGTCGGCCAGGGAAAAATCGTTGTCGACGCGAAACTGCGCTTCGATCTCGTTCAACGACGCGCCAGCCAGGTGGCGCTGATACAGCGCCTGGGTCGCCAACTGACGAGCCGCGCGACGCTTCTCGTTCTTCGATGGCTTGCCGGCGTCCGCAGGACGTGGGTCGCGCGGGTTGAAACGATCGCTCTCGTCGGAAATCACTTGGCCTCCAACTGCGACAGCAGGCTGACCATTTCCAGGGCCGACAGGGCCGCTTCAGCACCTTTGTTACCGGCCTTGGTGCCGGAACGCTCGATGGCTTGCTCGATGGAATCCACGGTCAGCACGCCGAAAGACACCGGCACGCCGAACTCCATGGATACCTGGGCCAGGCCCTTGGTGCATTCGCCGGCGACGTATTCGAAGTGCGGAGTGCCACCACGAATGACCGCGCCCAGGGCGATGATCGCTGCATATTCGCCACGCTGGGCGACTTTCTGCGCAACCAGTGGGATTTCGAAGGCGCCAGGGGCACGGATGATGGTGATGTCGCTCTCGCTCACACCGTGGCGAACCAGGGCGTCCACGGCACCGCTTACCAGGCTTTCAACCACGAAGCTGTTGAAGCGGCCAACCACCAGGGCGTAGCGGCCTTTGGGGGCGATGAAGGTACCTTCGATGGTCTTCAGGGTCATTCGACAAATCTCTTAAAGAGCCGGGACGCGTCTCGTACTCGCCCCTTGGTGATATTTGAACCGCGAACAAGGGGCAAAAAACCGCCTGCCTTTATTCGGAGGGCACGTATTCTACAACTTCCAGGTCGAAACCGGATATCGCATTAAATTTCATCGGTGCGCTCATCAAGCGCATTTTGCGCACGCCCAGGTCCCGAAGGATCTGCGAGCCGGCGCCGACGATGCTGTAGGTGGTCGGTTTTTTCGCCACGGCCTGGTCGGCGGTTTCGCGGATATGCGCCAGCAGGACATCGCCGTCCAGCGGATGGCCAAGCAACAGCACCACGCCGCTGCCCGCCTCGGACACCGCGGACATCGCGGCCCGCAGGCTCCAGCGCCCAGGCTGCTTGACGTGCAGCAGGTCACGCAGCGGGTCCATGTTGTGCACGCGCACCAAGGTCGGTTCTTCGGCGCAGATGTTGCCCAGGGTCAGGGCCATGTGCACGTCGCCTTCCACCGAATCACGGTAGGTGACCAGGTTGAAATGGCCCAGCTCGCTGTCCAGCGGCTGTTCGGAAATCCGCTGAATGGTACGTTCGTGGATCATCCGGTAGTGGATCAGGTCGGCGATGGTGCCGATCTTGATACCGTGTTCGGCAGCAAAGGCTTCCAGTTCCGGGCGACGGGCCATGGTGCCGTCGTCGTTCATCACTTCACAGATCACGCCACTAGGCTCGAAACCGGCCATGCGCGCCAGGTCGCAGGCAGCTTCAGTGTGGCCGGCACGGGCCAGGGTACCGCCCGGCTGAGCCATCAGCGGGAAGATGTGGCCGGGGCTGACGATATCGTCGGCCTTGGCGTCCCGGGCCGCAGCCGCTTGCACGGTGCGGGCGCGGTCGGCCGCGGAGATGCCGGTGGTCACGCCGGTGGTGGCCTCGATGGACACCGTGAACTTGGTGCCAAAGCCCGAGCCATTGCGCGGTGCCATCAGCGGCAGCTTGAGCAGCTCGCAGCGCTCGCGGGTCATCGGCATGCAGATCAGGCCACGGGCGTGCTTGGCCATGAAGTTGATGTGCTCGGCCTGGCACAACTCGGCGGCCATGATGATGTCGCCTTCGTTTTCGCGGTCTTCGTCATCCATCAGGATGACCATCTTGCCTTGGCGGATGTCTTCAACCAGTTCTTCGATGCTATTGAGCGCCACGCGGCACCCCCTTCGGTCAGGATTTCAGGTAGCCGTTAGCGGCCAAAAAACTTTCAGTGATGTTACCGGATGCAGGCTCTGCGGCCTTTTCGCCCAGCAGCAGGCGTTCCAGGTAACGGGCCAGCAAGTCCACTTCCAGATTCACCCGGCGACCTGGCTGGTAGGAGGCCATGATGGTTTCGCTCAGGGTGTGCGGAATGATGGTCAGCTCGAACTCGGCGCCGTTCACGGCGTTCACGGTGAGGCTGGTGCCATCCACGGTGATCGAGCCTTTGTGTGCGATGTACTTGGCCAGCTCCTTCGGCGCGCGAATGCGGAACTCCACGGCACGTGCGTTCTCGCTGCGGGACACGACTTCGCCGACGCCATCGACATGGCCGCTGACCAGGTGACCGCCCAGGCGGGTGGTCGGGGTCAGGGCTTTTTCCAGGTTGACCGGGCTGCCGGGCTTGAGATCGTTCATCGCGGTGCAGTCCAGGGTTTCCCGGCTGACGTCGGCGGCAAAACCATTGCCTGGCAGTTCGATGACCGTGAGGCACACGCCGCTGACGGCGATGCTGTCGCCCAGCTTGACGTCGCCCAGGTCCAGCTTGCCGGTTTCAACCAGCAGGCGTACGTCGCCACCTTTGGGGGTCATTGCGCGGATGCTGCCGATGGATTCGATGATGCCGGTGAACATGGCCTACTCCTGGAAAACGGTACGGGCACTTGAGCGCCCGGTCAGAATTATACGCGTGCGGCGGGTAGCGGGACGGCAGTGACTCGCCAGTCGTCGCCTACCGCGCGCATTTCAGTGATCTTGAGTTGGGGGCCGTCGGCCAGTTTCTCAAGCGGCCAGTCCAGCAAGGGACGGGCAGCGGAGCCAAGGAACTTGCCGGCGATGAAAATCACGTATTCATCCACCAGGCCCTGCTGGGCAAACGCGCCGGCCAGGCTCGGGCCGGCCTCCACCAACACTTCGTTGACACCCCGCGCCGCCAGGGCGACCAGGGCCGAGCGTAGATCGACCTGGCCGTCCACGCCCGGTACCACCAGGCATTCGGGGCCGCGGCTGTACTGGTTTTCCGGGGCAACGCAGGTGATGACCAACGCCGGACCGGCTTTGAAGAACGGCGCATCGAGCGGCACCCGCAGGCGGCCATCGATCAGCACGCGCAACGGCGGACGCGATAGGGCGAGCGCGGTGGTGGCGTCGTCCAGGCCGAGTTCATCAGCGCGCACCGTCAGGCGTGCACCATCAGCCAATACGGTGTCGGCACCGGTCAGCACGACGCTGGCCCGGGCGCGCAGACGCTGCACGGCAGCGCGGGCGGCCGGGCCGGTGATCCATTGGCTTTCACCGCTGGCCATCGCGGTGCGACCGTCCAGGCTCATCGCCAGCTTGACCCGCACGAACGGCAAGCCGTGTTCCATGCGTTTGAGGAAACCGGGGTTCAGGGCTCGCGCTTCGTTTTCCAGCACGCCGCTGCGCACTTCGATGCCGGCCTGGGCCAGGCGCTGCATGCCACGCCCCGCCACTTCCGGGTTGGGGTCCTGCATGCCCGCCACCACCCGCGCCACGCCCGCACTGACCAGCGCGTCGGCACAGGGCGGCGTACGCCCGTGGTGACTGCACGGCTCAAGGGTCACGTACACCGTGGCGCCCCGGGCCTTGTCGCCGGCGGCGCGCAGGGCGTTGGGCTCGGCATGGGGCTCGCCGGTGCGTTCGTGCCAGCCCTCGCCGACGATCTGCCCGTCCCGCACGATCACGCAACCGACCCGAGGGTTGGGGTGCGTGGTGTACAGGCCCTTGCGCGCCAGTTCCAGGGCACGGGCCATGTAATGGGCGTCGAGTACGGCTTGTTCAGCAGACAGTGAATTCATTCTTTGACCGGCTCACGGGCCAGGCGGTCGATCTCTTCGCGGAACTCGTTGAGGTCCTGGAAGCGTCGATACACCGAGGCGAAACGGATATAGGCGACTTCGTCGAGCTTTTGCAGCTCGCCCATCACCAGCTCTCCCACCACCAGGCTCTTGACCTCGCGTTCGCCGGTCGCTCGCAGCTTGTGCTTGATATGCACCAGCGCCGCCTCCAGCCGCTCGACACTCACCGGGCGTTTTTCCAGGGCGCGCTGCATACCGGCGCGCAGTTTTTCTTCGTCGAAGGGCTGGCGGCTGCCGTCGGATTTGATCAGGCGCGGCAACACCAGTTCGGCGGTTTCGAAGGTGGTGAAACGTTCACCGCAGGCCAGGCATTCGCGCCGGCGACGCACTTGATCGCCCTCGGCGACCAGACGCGAGTCAATGACCTTGGTGTCGTTGGCACCGCAGAAGGGACAGTGCATGGTTGGCAGGCAACAAAAAATGGGAGGGCCATGGTAGCGCATCCCCGTGGCAAGACAAGCCATAGCCTTTGCGGTATATAGGCTGACTATTATGTTTCATATTTTTTAAGCCACGGATGTTGTCCTTTCTGGAGCCGTACATGCAGTTTCGACCCTTTGTTTTAGTCACCTTGTTCAGTTTCCTGGTCGCCTGCAGCAGCGAAGCCCCCAAGCCGGCGGCTCCTCAGCCCACGCCGGTGCAAGAGAAAAAAGTCCCGGGCATCGAGGACCTCGGTCCCTTGCCGGCCTATCAGCGTGAAATCAGCGGCACCCTCAACGGCGTGCCGGCCGGCGCCGAAGTCGAGCTGGCCCTGCTGGTGATCGACGACCGCTCGCGCCCGCAACAATTGCTCGCCAGCAGCGTGTTGACCGGCAACGGCCAGCCCGTGGCCTTCCGCCTGCGCTTCAACCCCGATGCCTTCCCCGCCGGCGCGCGCGTGGAGTTGCGTGGGCGTGCCAGCCAGTCCGGACAATTGATCCTGCACCTGCCCGCCGTGCGCATCACCCAGGCGATCACCCAGACCACCGGCCCCCTGCAACTCGTCAAGGCACCATGACGCCACCGCTGGACCTGCAACGGGCGCTGAGCGAGCTGATCGGCGACGCTCGGCTGATACCGCGCCCCTTGCCAGGCACCGAGTTGTCGTTATGGCTGCTCGACGCCGACAACATGGACCGCGCCTTCAGCCCCGAGGAAACCCGGCGCATCCTGCATGAACCGCCCTACTGGAGCTTTTGCTGGGCCAGCGGCCTGGCGTTGGCCCGCTACCTGGCGGCGAACCCGGCGTGGGTCGCGGGCAGACGCGTGCTGGATTTTGGTGCCGGCTCCGGCGTGGCAGGCATTGCGGCCGCGAAGGCCGGCGCACTGGAAGTGGTGGTTTGTGACCTAGACCCGCTGGCCTTGGCTGCGTGCCGGGTGAATGCCGCGCTCAACGGTGTGGCGCTTAATTATTCAAGCGACTTTTTCGCCGAAACCGACCGCTTCGACCTGATCCTGGTAGCCGACGTGCTCTACGACCGCGCCAACCTGCCGTTGCTGGACCAGTTCCTGAGCCGAGGCCGTGAAACACTGGTGGCGGACTCACGGGTGCGGGACTTTCAGCACCCGGATTATCGACGGCTGGAAATCCTTGAAGCCCTGACCCTGCCGGACCTGGCCGAGCCCTGGGAGTTTCGCAAGGTGAGTCTGTACCATTCGCGGCGGCCTTGAGGCCATCGCGGGCAAGCCCGCTCCCACACTTGACCTGGAGAGCTTTCAGCCAATCGCCCCAGCCCTTATAGTTCCCCCCATTCCCGCTTTGTTCGAGACGCCCCATGAGTGAGCCCACGCCGTACATCTTCGATGCAACCACCGCCACCTTCGACCAGGCGGTGATCGAAAACTCGTTCCACAAACCCGTGCTGGTGGATTTCTGGGCTGAATGGTGCGCGCCCTGCAAGGCGCTGATGCCGATGCTGGCGCAGATCGCCGAGAGTTATCAGGGGGCGTTGCTGCTGGCCAAGGTCGATTGCGACGCGGAGCAGGATATCGTCGCGCGGTTTGGTATTCGCAGCCTGCCGACGGTGGTGCTGTTCAAGGATGGCCAGCCGGTGGACGGCTTTGCCGGGGCGCAGCCGGAGTCGGCGGTGCGGGCGATGCTGGAACCCCATGTGCAGATGCCGCCACCGGCGGTGGCGGATCCGCTGGAGCAGGCCCAGGCGCTGTTTGCCGACGGTCGTATCAGCGACGCCGAGGCGGTGCTGGTCGCGCTGCTGGGCGAGGACAATACCAACGCCGGCGCGCTGATCCTGTACGCACGTTGCCTGGCCGAGCGCGGCGAGCTGGGTGAGGCGCAAACCGTGCTGGACGCCGTGAAAAGCGACGAGCACAAGGCCGCCCTTGCGGGCGCCAAGGCGCAGATCACCTTCCTGCGCCAGGCCGCCGACCTGCCCGACGCCGCCGACCTGAAAAGCCGCCTGGCGCAAAACCCGCAGGACGATGAAGCCGCCTACCAACTGGCCATCCAGCAACTGGCGCGCCAGCAGTACGATGCCGCGCTGGAAGGGCTGCTCAAGCTGTTTACCCGCAACCGCAGTTACAGCGAAGGCCTGCCGCACAAGACCTTGCTGCAAGTGTTCGAACTGCTGGGCAATGACCACCCGCTGGTGAGCGTGTACCGTCGCAAGCTGTTTGCCGCGCTGTACTAATCGCCGATCCAGCTGTACAGCGGCGTATCGGCGCCGCTGGCCACCTTCACGTTTGAACTGTGGCGCAGGCGCACCAACAGGCGCTTGCCGGACGCGGCATCGCCGGCCAGTCCTTCCAGTTGGTCGAGCAATTCCAGGCCACTGAGTTGCCCGGCCTTGCGCAATAAATCCTGAGCGCTCTGCCACAGCTCGTCGTTCTGCCTCACCGGTGCCGCAGCCTCTGCGGCGGGCACCGGGGCAGCCTGCAACTGCGCCCCCAGGCGTGCCCAATCGCCGTCGTCCAGTTCCAGGGTCAAGTCCACCGTCAAGTCGCCGACGGTTCCACGAATTCGCAACATCGTCCTTACTCCTGCACTTTTTCTGACGGGCATGCTCCCACGCGGCTTGCGCAACGCCAAGCGGGCGGTCAAACTCTCGGCACTATTGTTATAAGATCACATAACAAAACCTTCATGTTTCGGAGTCTGCTCAATGCGCCGTCTGTTGCTTGCCTTGCCGATCGCCCTGCTGCCACTGGCGGTTGCCCACGCCCATGATGATCATGATCACGCCCATGAACACGGTAGCCTCGGCGCCCATGAACACGGAGTCGGGCGCCTCAACGCAGTGCTCGACGGCCAGGCGCTGGAGCTTGAGCTCGACAGCCCGGCGATGAACCTGGTGGGCTTCGAACACTTGGCCACCACCCCGGCCGACAAAGCCAAGGTGGCCGCCGCACGCAAGCAACTGGAGAGCCCTCTGGCGCTGTTCAACCTGCCCAAGGGCGCAGGTTGCGTCGTGAGCAGTCAGGAACTGAACAGTCCACTGTTCGGCGACAAGCCTGAAGCCGACCACGACGACGATGATGATGACGACCACGATCACGACGCAAAAGACGCTGCCCACGAACATCATCACGACCACAGTGAAATCCACGCCCACTACCAGTTCACCTGCGCCACACCGACAGCGTTGAGCAACCTGGATCTGAGCCAGGTGTTCAAGACCTTCCCCGCCACCCAGAAAATTCAGGTACAACTGATCGGCCCGAGCGGCCAGCAAGGCGTAGAAGCCACCGCACAGGCCGCGACCCTCAAGTTCTGATTTGAAATGCGGTCAATGTGGGAGCTGGCTTGCCTGCGATAGCGGTGGGCCAGCTCCCACCGGGTTTTGCGCCATTTTTTGATATCTGTGATTTCCAATGACCCAAGCGTTAATCGAACTGCACGACCTGGGCTTCAACTGGCCCGGTCACCCCCAGTTGCTGGACATCCCCGCGTTCCGCCTGGAAGCGGGGGAAACCCTGTTTCTGAAAGGCCCGAGCGGCAGTGGCAAGACCACCCTGCTGGGCCTGCTCGGCGGTGTGCAAAAGCCGACCCGGGGCAGCATTCGCCTGCTCGGCCAGGAGCTGACCGAACTCTCGGCCGGCGCCCGCGACCGCTTTCGTGTCGACCACACCGGCTACATCTTCCAGCAGTTCAACCTGCTGCCGTTTCTGTCGGTGCGCGAGAACGTCGAGCTGCCTTGCCACTTTTCCTCACTGCGCGCGCAACGGGCCAGGCAGCGCCACGGCAGTGTCGATCAAGCCGCCGCCGCATTGCTCGCGCACCTGGGCTTGAAGGACAAGGACATCCTGGAACGCCGCGCCGATTCGCTGTCCATCGGCCAGCAACAGCGGGTGGCTGCCGCCCGCGCGCTGATCGGCCAACCGGAACTGGTGATCGCCGACGAACCCACCTCGGCCCTGGACTACGACGCCCGCGAAGCCTTCCTGCAACTGCTGTTCGCCGAATGCCGTGATGCAGGCGCCAGCCTGTTGTTTGTCAGCCATGACCAGAGCCTGGCGCCGTTGTTCGACCGCAACCTGTCGCTGGCCGAACTCAATCGCGCCGCCGCGCCCGCAGAGGTTTGAGATGTATCTGTTTCGTCTAGCCATGGCCAGCCTGGCTAACCGCCGCTTTACCGCGATCCTCACCGCGTTCGCCATCGCACTGTCCGTGTGCTTGTTGCTTGCGGTGGAGCGGGTGCGCACCGAAGCGCGCAACAGTTTTGCCAGCACCATCAGCGGCACCGACCTGATCGTCGGCGCCCGCTCCGGCTCGGTGAACCTGCTGCTGTATTCGGTGTTTCGCATCGGCAACGCCACCAACGACATTCGCTGGGACAGCTTCGAGCACTTCGCCGCCAACCCCCAGGTGAAATGGGCGATCCCGATTTCCCTCGGCGACTCCCATCGCGGCTACCGCGTGATGGGCACCAACGACGCCTACTTCGCGCATTACCAGTACGGTCGCAAGCAAAACCTCGAACTGGCCAGCGGCCGTGCCTTTGCCAGCGACCCGTTCGAAGTGGTGCTCGGCGCCGAAGTGGCCGATGCGCTGCATTACAAACTGGGCGACAAACTGGTGCTGGCCCACGGCGTGGCGGTGGTCAGCCTGGTCAAGCACGATGACAAGCCCTTCACCGTGGTCGGCATTCTCAAGCGTACCGGCACACCGGTGGACCGCACGCTGCACATCAGCCTCGGCGGTATGGAAGCCATCCATATCGACTGGCACAACGGCGTACCGGCCCAGGGCAAGGGCCGGATCAGCGCCGACCAGGCACGCAACATGGACCTCACTCCGCAGGCCATCACCGCGTTCATGCTCGGCCTGAACAACAAGATTTCCACCTTTGCCCTGCAACGGGAGATCAATGATTTTCGTGGCGAGCCGATGCTGGCGATCCTGCCGGGCGTAGCCCTGCAAGAGCTGTGGAGCATGATGGGCACCGCCGAAAAAGCGCTGTTCGTGATCTCGCTGTTCGTGGTGCTGACCGGGTTGATCGGCATGCTCACGGCGATCCTCACCAGCCTCAACGAACGCCGCCGCGAGATGGCGATCTTGCGCTCGGTGGGCGCTCGCCCCTGGCATATCGCAAGCCTGCTGATCTTCGAAGCTTTCACCCTGGCGCTGTCCGGCGTGGTGGCGGGCCTGGGCCTGCTGTACATCTGCATCGCCGCATCGCGCGGTTACTTGCAGGCCAACTATGGCCTGGACCTGCCGATGGCCTGGCCCAGTGAATATGAATGGACACTGCTCGCCGCTATCCTGGCCGCCGCGCTGTTGATGGGCAGCGTGCCCGCCTGGCGCGCCTATCGACAATCCCTGGCCGACGGCCTGTCCATACGTTTATGAGGAAGGCTCCGATGCGCCGTGCCCTGTTTGCCCTGTTACTGCTGGCGGTCGTGCCCGCCTGGGCGGATGAACAACCCAAGGATCTGTCCTGGCAGGAAATGATTCCGCCGGACGCGCCGCCGGAAATCCCCAACATGACCCCGCTGCACAACTTGTCGGGCATGGCCGATGCGTTGTCGGTGGAGTCGGCGCCCGCGGCCAAGCAGGACTTGCCCAACGCACCGGTGGTGCAAAGCCTCGACGGCCAGCACATCCGTTTGCCGGGCTATATCGTGCCGCTGGAAGTCAGCGAAGAAGGTCGCACCACCGAGTTCCTGTTGGTGCCGTATTTCGGCGCCTGCATCCATGTGCCACCACCGCCGTCGAACCAGATCGTGCATGTCAGAAGCGAAGTCGGGGTGAAACTCGATGAGCTGTATCAGCCGTACTGGATCGAGGGTTCGATGCAGGTCAAACCGTCCACCAGCGAACTGGCCGATGCCGGTTACCAGATGGATGCCGAGAAGATTTATATCTACGAATTGCAGGAATAATCCTTACTCAAGAACACTGAGCATCAGATGTGGGAGCGGGCTTGCTCGCGAATGCGGAGTATCAGTCTGCTCATCAG
>NZ_JBSVVZ010000064.1:0-39546 GCF_054071875.1 Pseudomonas sp. SDO524_S393
GGGTCAGCCAACACATCAGTGACTGATCCTCTGCATTCGCGAGCAAGCCCGCTCCCACAGTTTTGATTGGGTTCACAACGAGGTCAGGCGTTACCCGCCAGCTTGAGGCGTGCCGCCTGGGTGAAATCCAGCATGCGCTTGAGCGGGCGCACCGCGTGCGGGATCACCGAGGGTTCCACGAAAATCTCGTTGCTGCCTTCGCGCAGGCACTGCAACGTGCGCTCCAGCGTGTTCATCGCCATCCACGGGCAGTGCGCGCAACTGCGGCACGCGGCGCCGTTGCCGGCGGTGGGCGCTTCGACAAAGACTTTATCCGGGCACAACTGCTGCATCTTGTAGAAGATGCCGCGGTCGGTGGCCACGATAAAGGTCTTGTTCGGCAGGCGCTGCGCCGCCGCGATCAGTTGGCTGGTGGAACCCACCGCGTCCGCCAGTTCGATCACCGAGGTCGGTGACTCCGGGTGCACCAGGATTGCCGCGTCCGGGTACAGCGCCTTCATGTCTTCAAGCTGCTTGGATTTGAACTCCTCGTGGACGATGCAGGCACCGTCCCACAGCAACATGTCGGCACCGGTCTGGCGCTGGATGTAAGTGCCCAGGTGCTTGTCCGGCCCCCAGATGATCGTCTCGCCGTTGTCCATCAGGCTTTCGACGATTTCCAGCGCACAGCTGGAGGTCACCACCCAGTCAGCCCGGGCTTTGACCGCCGCCGAGGTGTTGGCGTACACCACCACGGTGCGCTCGGGGTGCTGGTCGCAAAAGGCGGAAAACTCATCCACCGGACAGCCGAGGTCCAGGGAGCAGGTGGCTTCCAGGGTCGGCATCAGGATGCGTTTTTCGGGGGTCAGGATCTTCGCGGTCTCGCCCATGAAACGTACCCCCGCGACCAGCACGGTCTTGGCCGGGTGGGCGGCACCGAAGCGCGCCATTTCCAGGGAGTCGGAGACACAGCCCCCGGTTTCTTCGGCCAAGGCCTGAATCACCGGGTCGCAATAGAAGTGGGCCACCAGTACCGCGTCCTGAGCTTTCAACTCGGCGGCGATGGCGGCGCGCAGGCTCGCCTCTTCGTCGGCGCTGAGGGCCTTGGGCTGCTTGGCGTCGAGGTGGGCTTGAACCAGAAGGCGTTCGGAAATGTGCGTCATGTTCGCAAGACCTGCAGGCGCAGTTGCGCGAAAGTCGAGTATACCACCGGCTCTGGAGCCCTTCGGGCGCCGCCGGACGAAGTGATTGTGTTCATCAAGCACGGGTCAGGGTGAAGCTGCGCAAGGCTACAGAATATCGAGTGGATTCAAAAGCCTAAAGATGCATTCCGCATGTCGGCGCCAGACGCGTACCTGCTCAACCAAGTAGTCACTTGCGTTCCTAATCGGCTAATTAAAGCCGGATTTATACAACGCCACGATCAGCTCAAACAAAAAAACAGAACTTAAGACTTGTCTCAAAAACGTCCCGACAAATTGCCAAGCGCCTAAGTAACGGTAAGAATTGCCTCACTCAATTCATACCCGAGTCATACCGTGAATATTAAAACCATCATCGCCGATCATCATCCGGTCGTCCGTCTGAGTCTGCGCACGGTGCTGAACGAAGGTGGATATAAAATCGTTGGTGAAGCCGATACTGCCGAAGCCGTATTGAACTTGTGCAGCACACTTCGTCCGGGTTTGTTATTACTGGACGTCGCCCAGCCCGAGCTGGACGGTTTGCACTTGATCAGGCAATTGAAGTTGCGGGAGTTGCCCACCAAGATCCTGGTCTTTACCGGCCAGGTGTCGAACGCGATTACCGATCGCTGCATGGCGGAAGGCGCGCACGGCCTGGTCTACAAGCATGAAGATCCGTCCAGGTTGATCGACTCTATTCGCACGATCGCCACGGGATACACCTACTTTCCCAGTCGGAGGCCCGCCCCCGCCCACCAGGAATTCGATACCCAGCGGGACGAAAAACTGTTGAGTGCGCTGTCCCTGCGGGAACTCTGTGTTTTACAGAGACTGTCCTGGGGGCAGACTCAAAAGTCCATTGCCCAGACCTTGTGTTTAAGCAATAAAACGATCAGCACCTACAAAGCGCGGTTGTTATTCAAGTTAAACGCCAACACGTCCGTTGAACTGTATGAAATCGCCCGACGCAACGGATTGTCCTGAGCACTAAGGCTCCTGACATTTTTCAACTTACACCTGCAACGCCGCCACCTGTCACTGAAGAGGTGCGCACTTACGCGCCCGTTTCTTACATCACGTTAACGGAGGTCAGATTGCAATAGAGGACATTCAATGAGCACGGTCAACACACTCTTGTGCCTGGCGCTGAATATTTACCATGAGTCGCGTGGAGAGTCGGAGAGCGGCCAGATCGCCGTGGCCATGGTCACGATGAACCGCGCCGGATGGCAGCCGGAAAACGTCTGCACGGAGGTCTACAGGGAACGGCAGTTTTCCTGGACGAACATCCGCACCCCACTGCATCAAAAAGAAGACGGGGCGTGGCGCCAGGCCAAGAAAATCGCGAAAGAAGTGCTCAACGGCGAGCACCGGGACATTACCGACGGCGCCACGCATTTTCATGCCCATGGCATTCGTCCGTACTGGAGCCGAACCTTTGAGCGAAAAATGCGCATCGGCCGGCATATTTTCTACACCCAGAATTGAGCGCTCAAATGTCCTTGAGGTGCAGGTGCAGTTTGAACAACTCGGTGTCGGTACGCACATTCAGCTTGCGCAGGGCGGCCTGTTTCTGACCGCTGATGGTCTTGCGACTGCGCAGGAACTTCACCGCAATCTGCGAGACGGACATGCCCTCCAGGCAGCAACGCAGTACTTCGCGCTCCTTGGGCGACAACGCAGGATAGTTGACCAGTTGCCCGGTACCGGGCTCACCGTCCTCACTCGCCGCAGTGGGCGTCTCGGGAGTGGAATCCAGCTCCGAGGCCATTGCCGGCGAAAGGTACAAACGGTCCAGCGCAACGGTGCGAATCGCCCGCACAAGGTGCTCAGGGTCCTGGGACTTGCCGAAGAAGCCGTTGGCGCCCGCGCGAATGGCCATGTTGACCGTCGCGGGCCGCTCCATGGAAGAAAGCACCAGGATGCGCAATTCAGGGTAATGACCGCGCAATAACTGGATCAGCCGCAAGCCGTCGAGTTCACCGTCGCTCAATTGGTAGTCGAGGATCAGCAGGTCGATGGGCTCTTCGCGCAGGGCCTGCAACAGTTGATTACCTTGGGCGTAGACACCGACGACTTTGATGTCGGACTCGGCTGACAGCCGGATGGTCAGCGCGTCGCGGATCAACGCATGGTCATCCAAAAGGGCCACCTTGAGCGGTGAAACGACCGACCATCTCATCGTAAAGCCCTCTTGATGCATACAAGGTTGAACGAATCGCCTTACAGGATATTCGCTGATTGTGAACACACTATCCTAAGTTCGGGATAAAAAAAACCAGGGAAACATGTTTGCAAGGCGAGCATTTCCGCCTTCAACAAAAAACACATAACCATTTGTTTTTAATGATTTTTTTTAAAAATCCCACTCAGCCAGACGAACTGATCAGCGGCACGGCGCGACAGGCGGGAAAAGGTTTTCGGCAGCACTACACAAGCACAGCAGCGGACGCGGAGCTATGTTGACTAGTAACAAATCTTACAAACTGATATGACATGGACTACAAAATCTGACGTTTTTTAAAGCGCACCTCCAACCGGGCTGAACCGTCAATGCTTCCTGATCGGACCTGACACCTTGAAGAGTTCCCAACGCTTGTTCGCCTGGTTATCGGGCACCCTGATCATACTGACGGCCATCGGCGCCCTGGCCCAGACACGCGAGCCGGTGCAACTGCTGGTCAATGCACCCATCACCGCGCCGCCGGTCAAATTCGATGCCCAGACCCGAGCGTGGCTGGCCACTCACCCAGAGGTCAACGTGGCGATCTGGAGCGGCGCGCTGCCGCCGTTGCACATGGGGTTCGAGCAAAACCAGTTCGAAGGCGTCGCGGCGGATTACCTGGGAACCGTTCAAGCCGCCACCGGGCTGCACTTGAAGTTCTGGCGCTATCCCAACCGCAAGGAGGCTCGGGACGCATTGGCCCGAGGCGACGTTGACCTATTGGCGCTGCACGACATCACCGAAGGCCAGGACGGGCCGATCACCCAGTCCCGACCCTATCTGCTCAACCGCAAGGTCATCGCCCGGCGCATCGGCGAAACCCTGCCGGCGACCACCGACCTGGACGGCCAGCGCCTGGCCTACGTCGGTGACGACAGCGTCGGCGCCGCCCTGCAACAGCAGTACCCCAAGGCCCGCCTGATCCAGTACTCCAACCACCTGATCGGCCTGACCTCCCTGGTGTACAACCAGGCCGACGCCATGTGGATGGACGCCATCACCGCCGAATTCATGATTCGGCTGCTGTACAACAATGACATCTACATCGCCGGCAGCGCCCTGCCCCGCGTCTCGGCGGATATCAATTTCGCGGTCAGCGACCGCCAGCCGCAATTGCTCACAGCCATCAACACCACGCTCGATGCCATCCCGCCGCTGGACATGATGCGCATCACCACGCGCTGGGGCTTGAGCAACAACTTTGTGGTCGACCAACCGCCCCTGGACCTGGATGCCGCCGAGACGGCCTGGCTGGCCAACCACAAAGAGATCAAGGTTCTGGTAGCCGGAGCCTATGCGCCCCTGACGTTTTTCGATGACCATGACGGCTTCCAGGGCCTCAGCGCCGACCTGCTGAAAATCGTCGGCCAGCGCACCGGCCTGAAAATCGAGATCGTGCGCAGCAACAGCATTACTGCGATGCTCAAACAGCTCCAGGACAATCAGGCCGACCTGATCGCCGCCCTCAGTATCGGCGAGGCACGGCTCAAGCCCGAGCAATTCACCCGGCCCTACCTGATCAACCCGTTCGTACTGGTCACCCGCCGCACCGGCGCAACGTTCGACAGCCTCGACGCCCTAAACGGCAAACGCCTGAGCCTGCCCGCCGGCAACCCGCTGGCTGCCTGGCTCACGCAACACTACCCGCAGATCATCCAGGTGCCGGTGCCCAATGCCGTGCGCGGCATCGAAATGCTCTCCAAGGGCGAAGTGGAAGCCGCCGTGAATATCCAGATGGGCGCCGATTACTTCATCAAGCAGCATTTCCAGGACGCCTTGCAGATCAGTGCGGTAATCGGCGAGTACCCGGCCCGCATCGCCATGGCCGTGGGTGACGACGACCAGGCTCTGAAAAGCATCATCAACAAAGTGCTGCTGGGCATTCCGCCGGAAGAACTCAAGACCCTGAGCGACCGTTGGCGCAACCACGCAGCCCCGGCGGTGTCCAGTTCCTGGAACGCCTACAAGGACGACCTCTACCCCATCATCGGCGCCGCCCTGGCGTTTGTGCTGGCGTTTCTGGTGTGGAATTACTACCTGCAAATCCAGATCAAGAAACGACGCAGTGCCGAACTGGCCCTGAGTGACCAACTGGCGTTCAGTAAAACCCTGATCGACGGCTCACCCATCGCGCTGTACGTGCGCGACAAGTCCGGCCGCCTGGCCCATTGCAACCGCGCCTATCTGGAGTTTCTGCACACGACCCAGGACGAGGTCATCGGCAAGACCCTGAGTGAAACCGGGGTCATCTCGCCGACGCTGAGCGAGCAGTATCAGCAGATCTACGCCCACAGCGAGCAGAACCCGGAACCGACCTTCGCCGACCTGGACATCGACATCGACGGCCAGCAGCGTCAGATCTACCACTGGACCCTGCCCTTCCAGAATGCCGCCGGCGAGTTCTCCGGGGTGATCGGCGGCTGGCTGGACATCAGCGAGCGCGAGCAATTGATGGAACAACTGCTGCTGGCCAAGGAAGCCGCCGATGACGCCAATGAATCCAAGTCGACCTTCCTGGCGAGCATGAGCCATGAAATCCGCACGCCTATCAGCGCCTTGATCGGGCTGATCGAAATGCTCCGTGTCCGCGGTGGCACCCCGGAGCAACTGGACGAAAACCTGCGGGTGGCGCACCTGTCCGCGCAGTCATTGCTGTCGTTGATCGGCGACATCCTCGACCTGTCGAAAATCGAAGCCGGGGCGATGCAACCCCTGCACCGCCCCACACAGTTGGTCGAACTGCTGGAGTCGGTGCACACCCTGTTCGAAGTCAATGCCCAGCACAAGCAACTGGCCTTCGAGCTGCGCGTGGACGCCCATGACCCGGTGGTGATCATCGACTCGCTGATGCTCAACCAGATCATCGCCAACCTGATCAGCAACGCGATCAAGTTCACCGAACAGGGTTCGGTGACGCTGTCCCTCAAGCAATTGCCGGATGACGCGGTCTCCGGCTTTTGCCGCTACCTGATCGAAGTGCGAGACACCGGCGTGGGCCTGAGTGATACGGCGAAAAAAGCCATCTTCGAACCCTTCGTGCAGGTATCGCCCAACACCAGCGGCGTGCGCAGCACCGGCCTGGGCCTGAACATCTGCACACGCCTGGCGGCACTGCTCAACGCCCGCTTGAGCGTGACCAGCACCCTGGGCAAAGGCTCCTGCTTCCAGCTGGAATTCGCCGCCGAACGCACCCGGCTCAGTGCGGGCGCCCTGCCGGATCAGGCCCCCGGCCCGATGAACCACCGCCTGAATATCCTGGTGGTCGAAGACCACGCGCCCAATCGCCTGCTGCTGTGCCAGCAACTGGAATACCTGGGGCACCGCGTAGTGCCCTGCGACGATGGCGAAACCGCCCTGGCCGAGTGGAAACAGGCCGATCCGCCCTTCGACCTGACCATCACCGACTGCAATATGCCGTTGATGGACGGCTTTGAACTGACCCGTCAGATGCGCAGCCTGGAGCAGGAACGGGCGCTGAGCCCGCACCCGATCTTCGGCCTGACCGCCCACGCCCAATCGCAAATCGTGCAGGAATGCCTGGACGCGGGCATGACTCAGTGCCTGTTCAAACCCACCGGCATCGAGGCCCTGGCCCAGCACATCGGCACGGTATCGGCCGAGGCGGCCCGGCGTGTCGGTGCCGCCCTGGCCAGCGGCGGCGAGCTGCAAAAACTCAAGGTGCTGGCACCCGAGGCCTACAAGCCCCTGGTCGAGAAGTTCATCAGCGCCAGCCGTGAAGACCGCGCCAGCTTCGAGGCGTTGCTGGGCAAGGATGAGGTGAGAAAACTCGGCACCCTGACCCATAAAGTCAAAGGCGGCGCCTTCATGGCCGGTGCCCAGCAACTGGTCGAAGCCTGCACCCAGCTCGAAGCCTTGCTCGAACAAGACCCGCCCGGGGCTTACCACGCGCAGGTGGAACGGGTCATCGCCATCATGCACAGCCTGGAACAGCAGTTGCTGGCCGAGATCGCCTGACGCGTCAGTCCGTCAGCTCGACCCGCCACTGCCCGGCGCGGATAGGCGCCGCGATGAAAAACGGCAGGTCCGCCGACCAGTGCCGGTGTTTCACTGTCGAGTGGTAACGGCAAATCTCCTGGCCGGCCTGATCCAACACGCGCCAGCCCTGGCGCTCACCGCAGGCTTTGGGGCTCGGACCCCGAATCGCCTGAAAGCTCGCATTGCTGCCCACATGAAAACGCTCGGTCTGCCAGCGGATCGGCCCATGGCTCGGAAATGGCCGGGCACCCTGAAAGTCGAACCACTCATCATGATTCAGCACGCTCTGGCGCAGCATCGGCCAGACCTGCTCACGCAAGAAGATCTGATCGGCGAAGCGCGTCACATCCACCTGCCGCGCCAGCCAGGCTTGCATCAACGGTTTCAACCGCGGCAACCCGCCCCGGCAACCGCCCCACAGCCCCGCCAGAATCAGCTCGGTATGGCTGAAGTAATCGCGAATATGGTGAAACCAGCACGGGCTCGCCAGCCACTGCTCGACCGCAACTTGCTCGCGTTCGGATAACAGCGAATCGGCATCGCGAATCAGGTAACGATCCACCTCGGGGTCATCCACCACCAGAAAGCGCCACATCAACGGGTGCACGCCATCGCGGGCCGCACCGCTCATGTCGATCACCTGGGCGCCGGCGTCCAGCAGACGTTGGCGGATCAGCGTCGGCACGCTGTCATCCAGGTAGACGCGGCAACGCCACGCCGGGAACAACTCCCGCGCCGCGTGCACGTTGGCGATGGCCGATTCACAATAGCGCGGGCTGTCGCCGAACAGGGTGTAGGCAATGATATTGCGCTCGGGCGCGTCGGGCCTGAAGGCCGCAGGCGCCGCCGCGCGCGGGCCGAGGTCGACGCCCTTGCCGTGACGCGCGTCGGCCAGGGTCAACGAACGCTGGCCGTAACGGCGGACGTCGTCGCGCAGGCCCAGGTGGCCGCAGACTTCAGTGAGACCGTCAAGCCAGGTCGAACTGGCCTGGGCCTGCAACGCCGGGGGCGCGTTGAAGATCTGCAGGTACACGGCATGCGCCCGGCTGAACTGATTGAGCCGCATCAGGCACAACGCATAATCCGACAGCACGCCCATGTGCTGCGGCACGATCTTCAACGCGCCCTCGGCGGCCCCCAGCGCGGCAGCGAAGTCACCGCGCGCCATGGCCGCCTGGAATGCCTGGGCACACAGTTGAAACTGCCGGGCCGGGTTGGCCGCAGGTTTTTTGTGCATTTTCATCGTGCTTCTCCCCGCAGCCAGGCGCCCAGCGCACCGGCACCAGCGTACTGACGCAGAATCGCCTGGTAACCGTCGAAGCGGTTGCTGATCTCGCTGACACGGTTGCCGTAGTGATCGGACTCGGCCGACAACACGTCCAGCAAGGTGCGCTTACCCAGGTGGTACCACTGCTCATAAAACGCCACGCGAATACCGTCGGACTCGTTCGTCAGGCTGCGGTACAACTCGGCCCGCTCCAGGAACGTCCTGGCCTCATGGTTCGCGGTGCGGATACCGTATTCCAGGTCCAGCCGCTGTTGCTCGGCGGTTTGCCGACCGGCTTCGGCGCGCTGCAACGCTGCGCGTTCCGAAGCACGGGTGGAGCCGCCCCGGAAAGCGCCCCAGGACAGCGCCAAGTGGGTTTCCCATGGCTGCTCGCGGCCCAGAGAGTCCTCGGCGGTGGATTTGTTGATCACCCAGTTCAGTTGCGGCAAGGACGATGCGCGCACCACCTTGGCTTGCAACTCGGCGGACTCGGTCTGCTCCCGCGCCTGGTTCAGCGACGGGTGGTTGTCGACCTTGCCCAGCAACGCATCGAGGTTGGCCAGGCGGATGTTCCATTGCGGCGTGCGCGGGATCGCGATCGGGCGGTCCCCTACCAGTTTGCGCAGGCTGATCTCGGCATCCTTGGCCTTGGTGTCCGCCGCGTCACGTGCCGCCTGGGCCTGCAACATGCGCGACTTGGCCTGGGTCAGCTCGCTGGCGCGGCCCTTGTCCACCGCGACGATACCGGCCAGCATCTTGACCAGTTCGTTCATGCGGTCCACGTACTGCTGGCTGAGGTCGACGATCAAACGCTGCTTGCCCAGTTCGACGATCCGGTTGGTCACATCGAACGCCGAGTTTTCCAGCTCGGCCTCGATGGCCGATGCCGCTGCCGCCGACAGGTGCCGACGGCTCTCGATGGTGCTGCGGATGCGTCCCCAGTCATACACCGGCGTGACGATGCTCAGGTTGATCCCGGTACCGCCGGAGCTTTGGTCATCCGACGAGCCGCCGAACTTCTTCGAACCGGCGGTGGTGCTCAGGTCGACCTGGGGCCAGCGTTGTCCCTTGGCTTCATCGATGTCGGCATCGGCGGCGGAGTGCTCCGCCACGGCGGCCTGCACCTTGGGGCTGCGCTCGGCGGCGGCTTGCACGGCCCGTTGCAGGATCTCGCGCAGCTCACGCTCGGACGGCCCCACCGCAGTCACCTGCCGCATGGCCACCGACTCGGACACGCCCAGCGTGGCCAACGCCGATACACCCGGCAGTTCGCCGCTGCGCGAAGGCGCCACGTTGACCGTCGACGGCGCACGCGGCACCGGCTTGGCCACGCTGTCGGCGTCCACCCTGGAGAACGACAGGTTCTCGCTGCGTGACGACGCGGCACGCGCCGGTGGCGGAGAAACCGTTGCCACTGCGGGCTTGAACGTCACCACTTCAGCACGACGCGGTTCGACGACCGGTTGCACCGCACGCACTACCGGCGGCGTCGGCTCAGGCTTGAACGTAATCACCTCAACGCGACGCGGCTCGACAGCCGGTTGCACCGCACGTACCACGACCGGCGTCGGCTCAGGCTTGAACGTCACCACCTCAACGCGACGCGGTTCGACCACCGGCTGCACTGCACGCACCACCGGCGGCGTCGGCTCAGGCTTGAACGTCACCACCTCAACGCGACGCGGCTCGGCAACGACAGGCACCGCACGCACCACAGACGCCGCCGGTGGCGTATAGGCCACAGCCGGGGCAGGCTTGAACATCACCACTTCGGTGCGACGCGACGCGGCGACCGCCGGCGCTGCACGCGCCGGAGCCGGTGCGGCCTTGGCCGGTGAAGCCGCTAAAAACGCGAGAAACTCATCGGCCTGAACCGAGGCGCCGGACAGCCCCATCGACAGCCCGCAAACCAGCGTGGCCAGCAGGCTCAGACGAAACGTCGGCGCAGCCGTACCCTGTGCCGACGGCGTGGGCCGTCGGGCATGTGTGTAAGTCATGATCATCTCTCCCGGAAGGCTTCGCGCGCCTTGAGCACGGGCTTGAGCAGGTAATTGAGGATGGTTTTTTCACCGGTGCGGATTTCCACCGATGCCACCATCCCCGGAATGATCGGCAGCGACTTGCCGCCCGCCGTCAGCTCACTGCTGTCGGTCAACACCAGCACGCGGTAGTAGGTGTCATCCGGGCGACCCGACGCGGCCTTTTGGTCGTCCTTGAGGGTATCCGGGCTGATGTGTTCCACCCGGCCCTTGAGGCCGCCATAAATCGCGTAGTCATACGCCGTGATCTTCACGGTCGCCGCCAGGCCCGGGCGCAGGAACGCCACGTCCGAAGGGCGGATCTTGCCTTCCACCAACAGTTGTTCTTCCAGGGGCACGATCTCGAGGATGTGCTCGCCCGGCTGGATCACCCCGCCAATGGTGCTGACCCGCACGTTCTTCACGGTGCCGCGTACCGGTGCGGTGATGGTGGTGCGGTCACGCACGTCGGCGCGGCCCACCAGGTTTTCGCTGATCTGCGACAGCTCCAGTTCCAGCTTGGAAAGTTCGGAGTTGGCGTCGGCCTGGAACTTGTTGGTGCGCTCGACGATTTGCGACTTGATATCGTTGGCCGAACGGCGGATGCGCAGCAGCTCGACTTCAGACATCAAGCCCTTGGCCGCCAGCGGCTCGGCCAGACGCACTTCACGGGTCGACAACTGATAGCTGCGCTCCAATGCACTGATGCTGTCGTTGAGCGCGCGTTTGCGCGACTCGTAGGCACGGGTTTCCTGGGCGACCACATCCTTGTCCTGCTTGACCTGGTCGTCGAATTGCAACGGCTGCGAATAGGCCTCGGAGCGCAAACGGCTGATCGAGGCTTTCAGGCCGATGACCTTGGACAGCACTTCGCGGTAGCTCGACTCGGCACGGGTCGGGTCGATGCGCAGCAGCACATCGCCCTTCTCGACGATGGCGCCTTCACGCACATTCATGTCCAGCAGAATTCCGCCTTCCAGGCTCTGGATCACCTGCTCGCGGCTCATGGAAATAATCTTCGCTTCGCCCAGGGTGATTTCCTCGACCCGTGCGAAGTACGCCCACACCACGCCGATCACCAGCACGGCGGCGATGAGGTACAACACCAGCTTGGAGCCGGGGGTGGTCTGGGACAGCAACGACTCTTTGACATCGTTCATGAACGCGGCATCGCCGGGTTCGAGGTTGGCCTTGGGTTGACGGCCGAAAAGTGTACGGATCACGGGGCTACCTCACCTGTCGCGGGGCCTGAAACAGGAGGGGCCGCGGGTCGTGTTGCGTTGTTCGTGGGCACCGGGGTGCGTGGGTTGATCTGAAACGTCGGCGCGTCCTTGCCGGGCGTACGCACCGGCGCCGGGGCCGGACGCGCCCGTGTCTTGGCCGCTGCGGCCTTGGCCGGCTGCTCGGGTTGTGCCGGCTGCGCCGCTTTGGGCTCGGCCTTGCCCGACAGCGCTTCGAGGATCTGCGCCTTCGGGCCATCGGCCACGACCTTGCCGTCGTCGACCACCACGATGCGGTCCACCAGCGCCAGCAACGAAGGGCGATGGGTCACCACCACCATGGCCTGGCCTTCGGTGGCCCGCTTGAGGTGATCCAGGAACGCCATTTCGGTCTGGGTATCCATGGCACTGGTGGGCTCATCGAGCAGCAGCATTTTTGGCCGCGCCAACAGGCTGCGCGCCAGGGACACCAACTGCCGTTGACCGCCCGACAAGCCCTCGCCCATTTCGCCGATCGGCAAGTTGATGCCCTTGGGGTGCTTGGCCGCGATGTGGTCCAGGCCGGTCAGGCGCAGTACCCGCAGAAACTCCTCGGCGGTGGCGTCGGGGCGGCCGAGCATCACGTTTTCACGCAGCGAGCCGTAGAACAGGCGGGCATCCTGGCCCACATACCCGACGGCTTTGCGCCAGTCGGCCGGGTCGATCTGGTTGACGTCCAGGCCATCGGTGAACATCTGCCCTTCGACCGGCGCGTACAGCCGGCCCATCACCCGCAACAGCGTGGACTTGCCACTGCCGATACGCCCCAGGATCGCCACCCGCTCGCCGGGCGCAACCGTCATGTTGACGCCTTGCAGTACCGGTGGGTTGGGCTGCATCGGCGGCGCCGGGTACGAAAAGCCGACGTTCTTGAGGGTCAGCTGGCCCGACAGCGGTGGCTTGGACAGGTACTGGGCTTTAGGGTCGCGGTCCACCGGCATGGCCATCAGGCCGTTCAGCGAACCGAGCGCCGCCTTGGCTTGCTGGAAGCGCACCGCCAGACCGATCACCTGGCCCAGCGGCCCCGTGGCACGGCCGGCGAGCATCACGGTGGCGATCAGGCCGCCCATGCTCAAATCACCGGCATCGATCAGGTACACACCGATGATGATCAGCACCACGGTCTGGATCTGTTGCAGGAACGCCACCACGCCGGTTGCCAGGCTCGACAGCGAGCGGGACTTCATGGATGTGGCCGCCGACAACGCGCTGAAGTTCTCCCAACGGCGCTGCATGTAGGCTTCGCCGCCCACCGCCTTGAGGGTTTCCAGGCCTTCGACCGACTCCACCAGCACGCCTTGCTTGAGCGCGCCTTCGCGCATGTTCTCTTTCATGGTGCGCGCCAGCGGCCACTGGATGATCACGCTGATGATCAGAATCAGCGGAATCAGCAGCAACGGCACCCAGCCCAGCGGGCCGCCGACCACAAAGATCACGCCGACAAACATCAGCACGAACGGCAGATCGGTGAGCGCCGCCAGCGTGGCCGAGGTGGCGAAGTCGCGCACCGATTCGAACTCGCGCAATTGGTTGGCGAACGAGCCGGACGACGCCGGTTTGTTTTCCATGCGGATCGACAGCGCCTGGCGGAACAACATCGTGCCCAGCACCAGGTCGGCTTTTTTGCCGGCCACGTCCAGCAAGTGCGCCCGCACATAACGGGCAATCGCTTCGAAGATCATGGCGATGGACACACCGATGCCCAACGACCACAGCGTGACGAACGCCTGGTTGGGGACCACGCGGTCGTATACGTTCATGGTGAAGAAAATGGTGGCTAGGCCCAGCACGTTGATCAGCACCGCGCCGATGGCCGCGCTGCGGTAGTAGCTGCGATAGCGCCACAGGGTGCTGAGCAGCCAATGGCCGGCCGGGCGCGGCGTTTCATCACCGGCGCGCAGGTCGACCTTGGCGCGGGGCTTGACCAGAATCGCGTGGCCGGCGTACAGCGCGTCTATACCGGCCTGGTCCAGTTCCACGGGTTCGAGGCTGACTTCCGGCAGGATCACCTGGTAGAAGCAGGCGCGTTTGCCTTCGGCGTCATTGCGCATTTCGCGACCGAGCAAGATGCAACCGCCCTGCTCCTTGCGCAGCAGCACGATGGGCACCAATTGCTTGGGCAATGCCTGGGCGCGGCGCTCCACCAGCCCGGCGGTGAGGCCAGCGGCGGACAACGCGGCCAGCGCCAGGGACGGCGCCAATTGACCGCCCTTGGGCAAGCCGGCAGTCAGGGCTTCAGGGCTTTTGCCCACGCCGTAGTGATCGCAGATCCACGACACGCTGTCGAGCAGCGTGTCCTGGACGGTGGTTTGACGCGCGGGCAACACGGGAGGCTGCTCGCTGGGGCCAACAGGCACGTCTGTAGTCATCACAAGAGTCCTGGGTCGCCGGTGGCGACCGCATTGAAAATGGATGTCTCAAGGCGGCGCTGTCGAGCAGGCAGGCCTTGGAAACCGTTAGGAGAATTCTGACGAGACGGCCTGTTTGTAAGAATAAGACCTGTCCCAAAACGCCCGGCTTGCTGTCAGGCAGGCGTCAAGGGCGGCCGAGTTCCACCTTGACCACCACACGCCGGTTCGGCGCATAGCAGGCAATTTGCTGCGCACGGTTGCCGTAGCAGCTGTACACCACCGGTTCACGGTTGCCGGCGCTGGAGGCGCTGACGATGGATTCCGGAATGCCCTTGTTGATCAGCAGTTGGCGCAGCGTGTCAGCCCGCTGCTGGCCCAGTTGCTGGTTTTTGGCTTCGTCGCCGATGGGGTCGGTATGGCCGATCACCTGAACATTTTTGACCTGTGCATCGTCCTCATGCAGGTCGTTGATCAGGCGCGCAATCGCCTGATGCCCGGCCTTGGAAATATCCCCCGCACCGGCTTTGCCGAACGCAAACAGCACGTCGCTGGCCAGTTCGTAATGCTTGAAGCGCGAATCGTCCACCAGGTAGTCGTAATGCCGGCAAGCTTCGACAGACGCCGCACGGGACACGGCGTGCACTTGGGTGCGCGAGGTGGTGAGTTCGGCCTCGGCGGCGTCGCGGGCGACGGGCAGCGGGAAGGTGCTGCCGTCTTCGCGCACGCGCAGGTAATAGGTCTTGCCGCCTTGCAACGTGGCCTGGTACAGGTCGCTGTGCTTGCCTTTGTAGGTCGGCATATCGTCCAGGTAAGCGCCCAGGGTATGGGTGCCCGGCGCCACGCAGAATGTACTGTGGCCACCCGGCAGCAGGCCGGTGTGGAACTCACGGTCCACGTACACATGGGCCGCGCCTTTGCGCTGCACCCCGCCGAGGGTGCGGTAGTACACCACCTGGGCCTGGTCTTCGCCGATGGCCGCCACCGGTTCGTAGGTGGCATCAAACACTTTGCCCGCCACGGGCGCAGGGATGTTGGCCAGGGCCGGTAGATTGAACAAGGCTGCGCCGATCAGCACGGCGGCTCGGTTCCGGTTAAGTAAAAACATGGGCGTCACTCCGCCGTGGCCACCAGCGAACCGGTGACGGATTATCGAGTCGAGAAAAAGGCCGCAAACGCACAGCGCTTGCGGCAAAGAACGGGAAGCCCGAAGGCCTCCCGGAGCGGGCTGTGCGTGAGGGCCTTACTGGCCGCTCACGTCCACGCGAACCACCACACGACGGTTGGGCGCGTTGCACGCCACTTGCTCGGCCTTGCTGCCGTAGCATTCGTCGGTCACGGGCTCGCTGCTGCCGGCGCTGCGGGCAACCACGGCGGTGGACGGAACGCCACCGTCGATCAGCAGGCGACGCACGGTTTGCGCGCGCTTGAGGCCCAGGGCCTGGTTGGCCTGGTAGGAACCGATCGGGTCGGTATGGCCAACGACGACTACACGGTCGAGCTTGGCGTGTTCGCGATTGAGCTGGGTGACCAGCTCCAGGATCGCCACGCGGCCACGGCTGCTGATGTCCTGGTAGCCCGACTTGCCGAAGGCAAACAGTACGTCACTGGACAAGGCGTAGTCCTTGAAGGCCTCGGCCGGTTTGTCGACGAAGTTGCACTGCTGCACCTTGGAGGCACGGGACAGTGCCTGCACCTGGGCACGGCTGCCGGCCAACTCACGCTCGGCGTCGGCACGGTCTACGGACAATGGCGCGCCGTTGCCGTTCTCACGCACTTTGAGGAAGTAGGTCTTGCCGCCTTCCAGCTTGGCCGAGTACAGGTCGGTGGTCTTGCCACGGTAGCTGGGCGCATCCCCGAGGTAAGCCCCGAGGGTACGGCTGCCCGGCTCCACGCAAAACGCGGTGTAGCCGCCTGGCAGCAGGCTGGTGTGGAACTCACGGTCAACGTAGACGTTGGCCGCGCCACGTTGCTGGCCGTCGGTACCACGGTAGTAGACCACCTGGGCCTGGCCGTCGGAGACCGGGGCCACCGGCTGGTAACCGTTGCCGAACGGCTGGATGGCCGCCGACTGGTAAGTGTATTGCTGGTCTGCTTGAGCCAGAGGCATCGCGCAGACGGCCGCCGCGAACAGCGCAGCGGTAAGGGTGTTGTTGCGTGTAAACATGATCAAAACTCCGCACGGGTGCCGCTGGGCACCCGGGCAAAAAAAGTAAAAGACAATTGAGAGAGGCAGTCACCTGCCTGGGCAAACCTGGGCACCCGAGCCCCGGGACAATCCCCGGGGCCGGGTGGGCCGGCTTACACCAGGTTGGTGGTGACGCCGTCCTGAACCAGCAGTTGTGCGTCCTGGGACGAGTGTTGGTAGACGTTGTAAACCACGCCCGCCACCGTCGCGGTGCCCGCACTGGCCCAATCACCCGGATCGGTGCCGTCCGGCAGCAGATCCGCGAGGTTGACCACGTCGCCGGCATTGCCCTTGATCATCATCTGCGTGCTGTCATCGCCGGTGAACAGGCTGTTGCCACCCTGTGCCAGCACATCGCTCAGCGACAGGTTCAACGTGTTGTTGCCCGTGCCGGTGATATCGATGACTTCCATCGACGTCACCTGGCCTTCCGCCAGGGCGGTCAGGTCGAGGACCTGGTCGGCGCCGGTGAGGGTCAGCGTGTCGATGGCGTCGGTGCCTTCGGCTTCGACGGTGAGTTCTTCGCCTTCGGCCACTTCGATGAGTTGGTCGGCGGTGGAGAGGTCGTCTACCTGCTCCTGCAAGCTCGCAATAGCTTCTGGAACAGTGGACTCATCGCCGACAATGATGTTGTCCACCTTCATTGATTGGCCGTTGTTAGGCTGCGCTCGATCCTGAACAATCTCAAACTTGGTGAACGTATCCCCATTCGGCAGAGTGATGCTGGTAAAGCCACTTGGATCGCCCTGACGGATCTGATGAGTGTAAACAAGAGTGTCACCATCAAAGAACTCAATGCGCCCCAACACGGTACCATCCGGCACATACGTACTGCTGTCACCCACATATTGTTTAGCAGTGATTTCCAACGCAACAGTACGAGCGGACTCACCTTTTAAATCCACTTCAGCCCTTACTTCCCCGTAATAATCCCAGCCAGGGTAATTACCATTTTGGAAGAGAAGATGACTACCGACACTAACAAACGGCGTGATCGTACCCGCTGGAGTTGCAAGATCATCCACACGAGTAATTGCAATCCCCCCAAGATCAATGATATCGCCTTTAGAAATACTATTATCAACTGGCCCGAAATCACTCACGATAGAGAACGCATTCACACTAACTGTAATGTTATCCACCCTCATTGATTGGGCGTTGTTAGGCTGCGCTTGATCCTGAACAATCTCAAACTTGGTGAACGTATCCCCATTCGGCAGAGTGATGCTGGTAAAGCCACTTGGATCGCCCTGACGGATCTGATGAGTGTAAACAAGAGTGTCACCATCAAAGAACTCAATGCGCCCCAACACGGTACCATCCGGCACAGTCGTATTGCCGCTATTCACATATTGTTTAGCAGTGATTTCCAACGCAACAGTACAAGCGGACTCACCTTTTAAATCCACTTCAGCCCTTACTTCCCCGTAATAATCCCACTCAGTGTAATTACCATTTTGGAAGAGAATATGACTACCGAAACTAATAAACGGCGTGATCGTACCCGCTGGAGTTGCAAGATTATCCATACGAGTAATTGCAACCCCCCCCAAGATCAATGACATCGCCTTTAGCAATAATATTATCAAATGGCCCAAAGTTATCGAAAATAACCGGCCGATGAAAAACACCCACCAAATCAAACTCAAACAACTCACTCTCCGGCCCGGTATTACCCGCCGCATCGGTCGAAGTTGCCGTGAGCGTATAAGCCCCCAACTCCAGCGGTTCAGCCGGTTCAAACGTCCAGGCACCGGTGGTGGCGTCCGCCACAACACTGCCCAGTTCCACACCGTTGGCGTAGATCGTCACCAGGGCGCCCGGCTCCGAAGTGCCGTTGATCACCGGTGAACGGTCATCGGTTTCGCCGCCGTTGAGAATGGTCTCCGGCAGGGACGGGGTGCCCACACCCACGTCATCGCTCAGGGAGGAGATGACGGTGACCGGGCCCGTGGTGTCGACGATCACGGTCCAGGGCGCAGACGGCGCGCTGGCGTTACCGGCCGGGTCGCGGGCGATGACCGTCAGGTCGTGCTTGCCGTCGTTGAGTGGCGTGGTCGGCGTGTAGCTCCAGGTGCCGTCCGGGTTGACCTTGGTCGTGCCGATCAGGGCGTCGCCGTCGAGGATTTCCACGGTGTCACCGGGATTCAGGCCGCTGCCGCTCAGGGTCGGGGTGGTGTCGTCGGTGGTGTCGCCGTTGCCGATCGGGCCCTGGATGCTGCCCACGTCGTCACTGGCACCGCCAATCGCCGGAGCGGTCGGCGCGGTGGTGTCGATGATGGTTTCGAACACCGGGGTCGGGTCGCTTTCGCCGCCGGCCGGGGTGGTGGCCGTCGCGGTCAGGTTGTGCGCGCCTTCACCCAGGACGGGCGTGGTGAAGCTCCACTGGCCGGTGGCGCTGGCAATCACGGTACCCAGTGGGGTAGCGCCATCGTAGATCGTGACGGTGGCACCCGGGGTGGCTTGGCCGTTCAGGGTCGGAGTGGTGTCGTCGGTGGCCTGGCCGCTGGTCAGGTTACCGGTGACGGTACCGACGTTGTCCTCTACGGAGGTGATCGAAATCACGACCGCGGTGGTGTCGACGATAAAGTCCATCGCCGGGCCCATAGCACCGACGTTACCGGCTGCGTCCACAGCCTGGGCGGTCAGCGAGTGCGGGCCGTTTGCCAGAGCGGTGGTCGGGGTGAACGTCCAGGCGCCATTAGTGCTGGCGGTGGTGCTGCCGATCAACACGTTATTGTCGTAGATGTTCACGATGGAACCTGGTTCGGCCATGCCTTCGAACGTTGGGTTGGCGTCATCGGTGATGTCGCCAGACTCGATCAGGCCGGTCTCGTTACCCACGTCGTCACGCAGCACCTGGCCGGTCGGTGCGGTCGGTGCAGTGGTGTCCACGGTGATCGGATAGACACCGGTGGCCGGGCTCAGGTTGCCGGCGGCGTTTTCCGCCTGGGCGGTCAGGCTGTGATCGCCTTCTTCCAATGGGGTGGACGGCGTGAAGCTCCACTGACCGCCCACCACGGTGGTGCTGCCCAGCAGGGTGTCGCCGTCGTACACGTAGATGATGTTGCCGTCTTCACCGGTACCGTTGATGGTCGGGGTGGTGTCGTCGGTGGTCGAACCCATAGGCAGCGGGCCCTGATTGTCGCCCTGGTCATCGACCACGCTGATGATGGCCGGTGCGGCAGGGGCGCCGCCAGCGATCACTTCCAGCTCGAAGGCCGGGGTGGGTGCACTGACGTTGCCGGCCGCATCGGTGGCAGTCACGGTCAGGGTGTGGTTACCGTTGCTCAGTGGCAACTCAGGGGTAAAGCTCCAGCTACCGTCTTCACCGGCCATAACGCTGCCGATGGCCGTGCCGTTGTCATAGATGGTCACCAGGGAACCGGCTTCGGCGGTACCGGAGAGGTCAGGACGTGCGTCATCGGTGATGTCGCCCGAGGTCAGTTCGCCGGTCACGGCGCCCTGGTCATCGATCACCGAACCGAGGGTCGGTGCAACCGGCGCCTGGGTGTCGACGATGATGGTGATCGGGTCGGAAGGCTCGCTTTCGTTACCCGACGGGTCTTTGATGACCACAACGATTTCGTGGTTACCCTCGGCCAGCTCTTCGCCTGCCCCCGGGGTGTATTCCCACTTGCCGTCGTCGCCCACCACAACGCTGCCGATCGGCGTGCCGTTGTCGATGATGGTGACGATGTCGCCAGGCTCGGCGCCGCTGCCGCCAAAGGTCGGTGCGGTGTCGTCGGTGCTGTCGCCGTCGCCGATGATGCCGGTGACCGGGCCGACGTCGTCGGTGATGATTTCAATACCGCCCGCGCCTGGAGTTGGCTTGGCCGGAGGGGTGGTGTCTTCGACGATGATCACGGTGATCGGGTCGGACGGCTCGCTTTCGTTGCCGGCCGGGTCTTTGATGACCACTACGACTTCGTGCGGACCTTCGTCCAGCGCCGGATCCGGAGTGAACTCCCACTTGCCGTCGTCGCCAACGACCACGCTGCCGATTGGCGTGCCGTTGTCGATGATGACCACGGTGTCGCCCGGCGTTGCGCCGCCGCCAGTGAAGGTCGGGGTTTTGTCGTCGGTGCTGTCGCCGTCGCCGATGCTGCCCTGGACCGGACCTTCGTTGTCGATGATGTCGCTGATGCCACCGTTGTCCGGGCCTGGTTTTTCCGGCGCGGTGATGTCGATAACGATAGGGAACGGTGCCGAAGGCACACTGATGTTGCCGGCTGCGTCTTCAGCGGCGATGGTGAATGCGTGATCGCCTTCTGCCAGTTCGGTTTCCGGGGTGAATTCCCATTTGCCGTCAGCGTCTGCGATGGCGGTGCCGATTTCCACGTCATTGTCGTAGATGTGCACGATGGCGCCCGCTTCAGCGGTACCGCTGAGGGTCGGGGTGGTGTCGTTGGTGCTGTCGCCAGCGGCCAGCAGGCCTTCGTTCGGCGCGGTGTCGTCGTATACGCCTTCGATCAGCGGAGCCGCCGGGGCCACGGTGTCGACGATGATGACGTGGCCAGGCGAACCTTCGCCTTTGTTGCCATCGGCATCGACCGGAACGATCACGATGTTGTGAGAACCGTCGGACAGGCCCGGCTCTTCAGGGGTGAAGGTCCACTTGCCGTCTTCGCCCACCGGCGCGGTGCCGATGACTTCGCCGTTGTCGACGATTTCAACGCTGGTGCCAGGCTTGCCGATACCGGTGAAGGTCGGGGTTTTGTCGTCGGTGGATTCGCCGTTGCCAATCAGGCCTTGTTTGTCGCCCACGTCATCGGTCACGCCTTCGAGCGAGCCTTTGTCGCCGTTGCCGCCGCCCACTGGCGCGTCCGCGTTGTTGTCTTTGTCTTTGTTATGAACGGCGGCATACACGCCACCGAGCAAGCCCAGTGCGCCCAGGCCCAGCAGGGCTGGCCAGAACCAGCCGATACCGGCTCCGGCGACCAGGCCATTGCCAAAACCGGTCAGGGGTTGCGAGCCCAATACTTGGGCAGACTCCGCGCCGTCGTACAGGTAGGCAGCCGAGCTGTCCTGGTCAGCGTCAGAGGAGATGTATTCGTAGTAGGAACCGTCTTCGGCCAGGCCGACCAGTTGGCCGCCGCTGCCTTCGAAGTTTTCGATGATCAGTTGCGCCTGGTCCGGGTCGGTGCCCTCCAGGGCGATGTGCAGGTTTTTGCCCACACGCTTGATGGTGAGGTTTTCCGGCGCGAAGCCTTTTTCGCCCTCGCCAATGATGTATTTGCCACCCTGTACCGCTTTGATGCGTACAGGAAGACCGGTTTTGGCGGCACCGAGGTCCACCGTTTGGGTAATTGTCTTGCCGTCTACTACGGCGACATTCACAGAGTTAGCGTTCACGTTTTCTGCCTTTGAGTTAGTCAGGATTGCGTACACCGGTTCATCCGGCATTCCTATCAACCAAGCCACTCCGTTAAGAGGAATCCTTGGGATGTCGGAATTCTCCGCAAACGACGTAATTGGCAATATAAGAACTGTCTCAAAACCCCCACAGGCTTAAACATTAAAGGCGACGCAGCCTTATGAATCGCGCCCAAACAAAAAACCCGCACGCGGCGGGTTTTGAGCAACTAACACGGTGAGCGGCAGGCTGTCTTTGAGACTTGTCTCAAAGACCTTTCATGGTTTTGTATTGGGACAAACGCTTGAACAAGTCCATGTCGCTGGTGACGCCCAACTTGCGGTAGGCGGCCAACTTTTGCGTGCTCACGGTTTTAAGGCTGCGGTTGAACATCTCGGCGATGCGCGTCACGGTCAGGCCGCTGATGCACAGCCGCAACACTTCACGCTCGCGCAACGATAATGAAGCGTGGGAGGCCAGGGCTTCTTCCGCGCCGGTGACTTCCCACCAGCCGGCGACGGCGTCATCTTCCTGGGCCACCACAATGCTGGAACACAGGTAGCGCTGGCCGCAGGCCAATAATTCAATGGCCTGAATGAACACTCCCAGCGGCTGGCGCTTGCACACCACGCCCTGCACGCCGGCCGCCAAGAGCAGCATGGCGACCCGGGGGTCGGCCTCGGGCACCAGGACCAGCACCCAGATCTGCGGAAACTCGGCGCGCACGGCCTTGATAAAGTCGTGCGCGGCGTTGTTGGCCAACTCGTTGTCCATCACCAACAGGTCCAGCTGGCCACGCTGGATCGCGCGCCAGGCGTTGTCCGTGGTGTCGAACAGCCCCGTTACTTCAATACTGGCCTGGTCGGCCAGGTGGTATCGCAACCCCTGACGGACCACTTCATGTTCATCCAGCACCCCCACCCTTATTAACCCAGACATCACACACCTCGTCTTCCCAGGAATTCAACCTGCATCCTTGTATCGCACGGCCTAAACCGTCTAACGCCGTATTTAAATTATGGCTTCGCCGACATCGGCGAATACCCCGAGCAGGAATTAACGGATAACTCATCCGTTCCCCAAAAGGCCTCTTACACTTACGCTGCACAGCGCAGGGTTGGACCGATGGAACTACGGTAGTGGCTTGGAAAAAAAATGGCTCTAAGAACTGTCTCAATAAAAACAACGGAGCATTCCATAAGCACGCCCATGCAATTGAGACATTTCTTAAATATCCGACGCCCTGGGGGCGCACACACTAAAGAGGTACTGACTTGCGCCAACCTCTGTTGTTGGCCTCATTCAAAATTTCCGGAGCCTTATTATGTTGGCCTGTATGCCTGTGCGTTTCGTTCGCCAGTTTCCCTTGTTGTGTGCGTTGAGCCTTAGTTCATTGGTACTGTCGGCGCACAGCAGTCCACTCACCCGCGACAACGGCGCGTTAGTGGGCGATAACCAGAATTCGCAGACCGCAGGCCCCAACGGCCCGGTGTTATTGCAAGACGTGCACTTGATTCAGAAACTGCAACGTTTTGACCGCGAGCGCATTCCCGAGCGCGTGGTGCATGCGCGCGGTACCGGTGCTCACGGGGTGTTCACCGCCAGCGATAACCTGCTGGACCTCACCAAAGCGGCACTGTTTACCACCGGCACCGTCACCCCGGTGTTCGTGCGGTTCTCCTCGGTGGTGCACGGCACCCATTCACCGGAAACCCTGCGCGACCCCCGAGGCTTCGCCACCAAGTTCTACACCGCCGAAGGCAACTGGGACCTGGTGGGCAATAACTTCCCGACGTTTTTCATCCGCGATGCACTCAAGTTCCCCGACATGGTCCACGCGTTCAAACCCGACCCGCGCACCAACCTGGCCAACGATTCGCGCCGCTTCGATTTCTTTTCCCACGTACCGGAAGCCACCCGCACCCTGACCGAGCTGTATTCCAACAACGGTACGCCCGCCAGCTACCGGGAAATGGATGGCAACGGCGTGCATGCCTATAAGTTCGTGAACGCCAAGGACGAGGTGAGTTACGTCAAGTTTCACTGGAAGAGCCTGCAAGGCGTGCGCAACTTCACCCCGGAAGAAGCCACCCGCGTGCAGGGCGCCGACTTCAGCCACATGACCCTCGACCTGATCAAGCACATTGAAAAGGGCGAGTTCCCGAAGTGGGACCTGTACATCCAGGTGCTCAAGCCTGAAGAACTGGCCACGTTCGATTTCGACCCACTGGACGCCACCAAAGTCTGGCCCGACGTGCCCATGCGCAAGGTCGGACAGATGGTGCTCAACCGCAACCCGGCCAACGTGTTCCAGGAAACCGAGCAGGTGGCGATGGCCCCTTCCAACCTGATCCCCGGCATCGAACCTTCGGAAGACCGCTTGCTGCAAGGTCGGCTGTTCGCCTATGCCGACACGCAGATGCATCGCCTGGGCGCCAACGCCCTGCAATTGCCGATCAACGCCAGCAAGGCGCCGGTGGACAACGGTAACCAGGACGGTGCGATGAATGCGGCCTCGACCCTCACCGGCATCAATTACCAACCGAGCCGCTTGTTCCCACGTGAGGAATCTTCCGCGGCGCGTTACAGCATGCTCCTACTGACCGGCAGCACCCAGCAGGCCAAGATCCAGCGCGAACAGAACTTCAGGCAGGCCGGTGACTTGTACCGTTCCTTCAACAGCAAGGCGCGCAAGGACCTGATCCACAGCTTTGGCACTTCCCTGGCGCAGGCCGACACCGTGAGCAAACACCACATCCTGTCGTTCCTCTACAAGGCCGACCCGGAATACGGCACCGGCGTGACGGATGTGGCCAAAGGCGACATGGATCAGGTGAAAAAAATGGCCGCGCTGTTAAGCGACTGAGCCTTCCCTCGACGGCCGCTTAGGCCATAACCCCACAAGGCCTGCGCTCACTGCGCGGGCCGTTTTTTTATCGCGACAAGGTGCAACATGGATTTCAAGCTCGATCAACTGATTCAACACAGCGAGGCCTGGCTACCCGTCATTCTGGAACACAGCCTGAACATTGCCCTGGCCGGCGTCACACTGGTACTGGGCTGGTGGTTCATCAGCACGGTGACCCGGCGTATCGGCGAGGTGCTGGGCAAGCGCAGCGTCGACAAAACCTTGCAGAGTTTTGTCGGCAGCCTGGTAAAGATCGCGCTGAAGATCATGCTGGTGATCAGCGTGGCGTCGATGGTCGGCGTACAGACCACCAGCTTCGTCGCCGCCCTGGGCGCAGCGGGCCTGGCTATCGGTCTGGCGTTGCAGGGCAGCCTGGCCAACTTCGCCGGTGGCGTGCTGATCCTGCTGTTTCGCCCATTCAAGGTGGGCGACAGAATCGAGGTGCAGGGCGTGTATGGCACGGTGGATGCCATTTTGATTTTCCACACGGTGATTCTCAGCACCGACAACAAGCGGATCGTGGTGCCCAATGGCAGTCTGTCGAATGGCGTGGTGGTCAATTTTTCCAGCGAGGCCACGCGCAAAGTGGTATTCGACGTGGGCGTGGACTACAGCGCCAACCTGGACAGGGTTCGCCAGGTGTTATTGGGCCTGTGCAACGACCCGCGCATACATCAAGACCCGGAACCTGTGGTGGTCGTGACCACACTGGGCGACAGCGCGATCACCGTGTCGCTGCGCGTGTGGGTCGACAATGACGATTATTGGGATGTGCTGTATCGGCTCAACGAGAAAGCTCGCGATGCTTTGGCACAACAAGGTATCGGCATCCCTTTCCCGCAACGGGTGGTGACGTTGATTCAGGGTTGATTCGGCAGCGACGACATTTGTGGGCTGGTCGCGACTGGATCAATGAAAGCGCTTGGCCGTCAGGTAGCTTTTGTTCCAGTAGGTATTGCTCAGGGAATCGATGCGGATGGTCTTGCCAGTCCGGGGGGAGTGGATAAAACGATTGTTGCCGATGTAAATACCGACATGTTTGAGTTGCGCCGCGCCGTTGTGCTTGAAGAACACCGCATCTCCCACTTTCAATTGATGGCGCGCTACGGTCTTGGCATTCGATGCCAGCATTGTGGTGGTGGTACGCGGCAGCTTGATGCCCGCCTCGGTGCGAAACAGGTACACCAACAACCCGCTGCAATCGAAGCCGTCCTTGACCGAAGCACCGCCCCAACGGTACGGGGTGCCGATCAACTCGTGGGCCCGTGCCACCACGCTGCCCATCCGTGAATGGGTCTGCGCGGCCAGGCTGGAGTCATGGCGCAGGTAGCTGACCTTCATCTCGTCGGCGCGGGAGGAGGTCGCGAACAGGTACTCGAAAAAACAAAAAAGAGAGCCGACAGCCAACGTTAACTTGAACACGATAAACACCTTTAAATGTTTCAACAAAAAGAAGAAACACAAGGGTATTTATAAGAAACCTCCCAAAAAATGAGACTTGTCTCAGTAATCTTAAGACTGCTCTCAGGCCGACAAACGGAAAGTCCTACACCGAACGGCACGCAGGCAACCCCTTGCTGGGGCTGCCTCCCAGGGGGATCTAGAAGCGGTAAGTCACCGATCCGCCAAAACCGTTCGCGCTGTTTTCATACTTGGCGTCGTAGGTCAGCCCGAGCGCGGCCTGGTTCTGGCGCACCTTGATCGGCTCTTCCTTCAGGTAGGAATACGCCACGTCGAAGGTCAGGTTGTCGACCGGTGTCCAGCCCGCACCGAGGCTGAACACGGTGCGATCGCCCGTGGGAATGCGCACGGAGCGGTTGGTGTTGTTGGTCGGTGTCTGGTCGACCGAGAACCCGGTGCGCAACACCAGTTGCGTGTTCACCCGGTAGGCCGCGCCGATGGCGTGGGACCAGGTGTCATGCCAGTGCTGCTCTTCGGTGATGGAGTCCAGGCCGGCCAGCGCAACGGCCAGGTCGGACACACCGCTGTTGTTCACGGTGATTTTCTTCAGCTGGCTCCAGCGGGTGTAGGTGCTGCCCAGGTAGAGGGTCCAGTCATCATTCAATTGATGGGTGACAGAGAAGTCCACCGAGGACGGCGTGGTGACGTTCAGCTTGGCGTCGTAGCGCTGTGGCCCGCCGTCCACCAGATCGGTGAGGAAGCCTGAAGCGTTGGTCTTGCCGGTGAGGTGATAGACCACTTGCGAATGGTAGGTCACGCCGACACGGGTGCTGTCCAGGGCCTGCACCAGCAGACCGGCGTTAAAGCCAGTGGCGGTGTCGTCCCCCTTGATCTTGACGGTCTCGGTGCCCAGGCCGAAGGCGGGGACTTTGGAGTCCAGCTCGCCGCTGATCTTGTTGAAGGTCGGGCCGAAACCCACAGAGACTTTGTCGTTGAAGGCATAGCTGACCGTCGGCTGCACGGTGACGACCTGGACCTTGCTCTTGTTGCCGAAGCCATTGCCCTGGAAGCTGTGTTCATAGTCGGTCACCAGGCCGAACGGCGCGTAGATCCCCAGGCCGAACGCCCAGTGCTCGTCGATCGGCGTGACCAGGTAGCCCATCGGCACGGCGATGCCGGGGACCATGTCGCCTTTGTTGGTGCCGGGGTTGTCAGCGCCGCCCTGGGTGGAGCTGGCGTCTTTGATGTTGGATTTGGCATCGAGGTAGGTCGCGCCGATGCTCACTTCATTGCGCTTGAGCCGGGACATGCCCGCCGGGTTGCCGAACACGGTGCTGGCGTCTTCGGCCGAGGATGATCGACCGGCGTAGCCCGTGCCCATTGAACTGATGCTTTGTTCATTGAGCGCAAAACCACCGGCGAACAGTTGAGTGGAGGCAAGCGAAACGGAGAGCGCCAGGGCGCCTTTCAGAGTTTTTTTATTCATTATTAGGACTCGAATGATGGGGCAGCGATGGGAAAACTACCAACGATCGAGCGAGCCGATTATGAAAGGTTTTTCATGTTGCGGATTGTCCTACAATCCTATGTATTTCAATGACTTTTGCGGATTCAAGGTCGCGATTTATGACCTTTTGACCGGGTTGTGACTGGCCGGTTTCAAGCTTTAAAAGCTGTCAATTCAAGTACTTTTTGCCAAGGCAGCCAGTGCCCGCACCGGCTGCCTGCATGCGTTACGGGTTCCAGTATTTATTGGCCGCCGCGATGGTCGCGAACTCCGTCGCCACGACCTGGCCGATGCTGATCAACATGGCCGCGTCATTGGCATACACATCGCGCAACCGACCGCGCACCGCTTCGTCCGGCTGCGTGGCCTTGATCACCAGCCGCGCCATTTTGATCGCCAGCTCACGCCCTTCTTCAGGGGTGGCGGTGATCAGTGAATTGTTCGGTATCAGACTCATCAGGGTGTCCTCTTGTTATAGGCAGGGCGGCGGCTTACTGCCGACGACCGAATGAAACAGGATAGGCGGCAGAACGCGCGTTGATCATCGGATCTTGCGGCTCGATGCCAGCAGGTACGTTGTTGGGCAGGAACAGCAGGCTTTTCTGCGCGGCGACGTTGTCGGCGACGGCCCGGGTGATCTCAAGCGTGCCCAGTTCCACCACCGGGCGACTGTCTGGCCAGGCGATGGACGGGTCATCCAGCTTGTCGCCCTCGACCGCTTCCTGCACCACCAGTTTGAAACGCACCGCGTCTTTGGTGATGCGCTGGTGGATTTCGTCGCTCAGGTAATCCGGCTTGGCCTTGGCGGTTTGCGCTTCGGTCAGGAAGTGGCTGCCGCTGACCGGCAGGAACTGATAGCGGCCATAGGTGACAGTGCCCGCCGCATTGATGAACTTGAAGGTGTTCACGCCGTAGTACGGCAGCGTGGCAAAACTCTGTGGCGCAGGCTTGGGTGCGGTGAGGAATGCTTTGGCCACCGGGTGGGTGCCGAGGTAGCCATCCAGGGGCGTTGGTTTGGCCACGTCGGGGCCACTGGTGCCCAGGGCGATCAGCAGGTCACGGAAGTCATCGGCGGTGGGCGACGGAAAGCCGTTGAACGAATGGGCGACGATGTCGGTAGAGCCACCGTTGGGTAGCGCGAAACGAATCGCCAGGCCACGGGGGCTGGCCAGGCCGTGGTTGTCTGGAATGTCCGGAATCCCGGCAAAGTTGGAGAAGCGCACGGTGATCGGCACCGCCGTGGCCTGCAAATGCGGCGCCTTGCTGATGGACGCGGCGGAAGGGCTTGGGGTGAAACGCCCCTCCAGTACCACGCCCTTGGCGTGCACGGCACGGGCACCGGCATGCTGGCCGAACACGCCGTTCAAGGCATCGACCAATTGGGTGGGAGTGGACTGCTGGGCGGGCTGATCTTGTGCAACGACGTTGCCGATCAAGGTGGCGGCGAACGGCAACGCAATCAATAAACGCTGAGTTGTTTTCATCGAAGGACCTGCGGTGGGTGGGTGATTTCGGCGAATTCTAATCAGCTTACGACAATAATGACAATATATTTTGTCATTATTGTTTTTCCTCTGTCGCCCACACGTTATGACGGTATACTCGCCCTCTTCCTTCGCCAGCGAACCCTGCCTGCCGTGAGTACCAAAAGTGACATCCTGCATCTGCTGCAACGCGAACCCCTGACCGTGGTGCAGCTCTGCGAACACCTGTCGGTCACCCGCAATGCGGTGATCGTGCAACTCAAGCAATTGGAATCGGAAGGCCTGGTACGGCGCAGCAAGGTTCGCCCGCGCAACACCGTGGGCAAGCCGCCGGTGGTGTTCGAAGCGGCGCCGGGCAGTGAGGATGTGACCTCGACGGCTTACCAGGTTCTGTTGACCCAATTGCTGGCCACCCTCAGGGACCGCTATGACGCCGACGAGCTGGGGGATGTGCTGGAACAGACCGGTCGCCAGTTGGCCCAGCGCGCCGGTCTGGCCAACCCTGTGAGTTTCGACAGCGGCCTGCGCGCGGCCATGGCCGCCGCCGATGCCCTGGGCGCCAGTACCGAAGCCGTGCCCCATGAGGACGGTGTGATGGTGCGTAACTTCACCTGCCCGGTGGGCAGCGTGGTGCGCGAGGAACAATGCGCGTGCCGGGCGATGGCGGCGTTCTTTTCCGAAGCCACGGGCATGCCGGCCAGTGAGCAGTGTCTGCGCGAGGATCGCTTGATTTGCCAGTACTTGATCGAGCGGCGCGAAGCGTCGGGGGAGTGAATGCGCAACTGCGGCAGCGCAGCTTTTCGAAAGGCAAAAAAAAACCCGGAAATCCTCACTTGCGTGGGCCTTCCGGATTTTCTAAACCGCCAAATATGGTGGGTCGTGTGGGATTCGAACCTACGACCAATTGGTTAAAAGCCAACTGCTCTACCAACTGAGCTAACGACCCGCTGTGTGGTGGCGCGTATAATACTGATTTCTAAGGACTATTCAACACTTAATTTGAAATATTTCAAAAATAACGCGTTGGATCGGCTATTCCGGCCGCCTGGAAGCCCTCTGCACGCAGTCGGCAACTGTCGCATTTCCCACAAGCACGGCCGTCATCGTCTGCCTGGTAGCAGGAAACCGTCAGCGAGTAATCAACCCCAAGCCCTACACCAGCCTTCACGATATCGGCCTTGCTCAGGTTCTGCAGCGGCGCCTGGATACGGAAACCCTGCCCCTCTACCCCGGCCTTTGTCGCCAGGTTGGCCATGCGCTCGAACGACTCCACGAACTCCGGACGGCAGTCCGGATAGCCGGAATAATCCACTGCGTTGACGCCAATGAAGATGTCGCGGGCGTTGAGCACTTCAGCCCAGCCGAGCGCCAGGGACAGGAACACGGTGTTGCGTGCCGGCACATAGGTGACCGGGATGCCTTCACTCGGTGCTTCCGGCACATCGATGCTGCTGTCCGTCAGCGCGGAGCCGCCAATGCCATTGAGGTTCAAGCCGATCACCTTGTGTTCGACCACGCCTCTGTCGCGCGCTACGCGGGCAGCGGCGTTCAGTTCGGCACGGTGGCGCTGGCCGTAGTCAAAGCTCATGGTGTAGCAGCTATAGCCTTCAGCTTGCGCCATGGCTACCACGGTGGCGGAATCAAGGCCGCCCGAGAGCAAAATGACCGCGCGTTTTTGATCAGTGTGTTGTTCAGTCATGTCAGCGTCCTGGCTCGTCGTTCCAAAGGTATTTGTGCAATTGCAATTGCAGGCGGACCGGCAGGTTATCCGCCACCACCCAATCGGCCAGATCCCGCGCGTTCAAGTCGTGGTGGCTGGGAGAGAACAGCACCTCGCCAACGCGACGGTCCAAACCGTACTGGATGAGCTTGGAGTTGGCCCAATCGTAGTCATCGCGGGAACAGATCACGAACTTGACCTGATCGTTGGCAGTCAGCAGGTCCATGTTCTCGTAGCGGTTGCGATGCGCCTCTTTGGACCCCGGGGTCTTGAGGTCGACGACGCGGCTTACACGCGGGTCGACCGCCGAGATATCCAGCGCGCCGCTGGTCTCCAGGGACACCTCGTAACCGGCGTCACACAGCTGCTTGAGCAAGGGAATGGCATTGGGCTGGGCCAAAGGCTCGCCACCGGTGACACAGACGTAGCGCGGTTTGAAACCGGCCACCTGCTCCAGGATATCGTCGAGGGTGCGCACGGTGCCGCCACTGAAGGCGTAGGCGCTGTCACAGTATTGGCAACGCAAGGGGCAGCCGGTCAGGCGCACAAATACTGTGGGCAGGCCGGCCGTTCGCGTTTCACCCTGCAACGAGTAAAAAACTTCGGTGATGCGTAATGTGTCTTGCATAATCGCCACGGGCGTAACAGCTAAACAGGCTGTCCGCCTCCGTCAGGCACTTCAAGGGATCCCGTCAACGCGTAGACCCCAGGAAGCGTATTTCATAAAAGGGCGTGGATTCTAACGAAAAAACCCGCGTCAGGCGCGGGTTTCTTCTAAACGGGCTGTGCAGTTTACAAACGCTGCAGGTCCCGTTGGGCCAACTGGGCAGCGGAAGTGCCCGGATACTGGGCAACCACTTGCTGCAGAATGCCTTTGACCTTGTCGGTATGACCCAGGCGGCGTTCTACGTCAGCGAGTTTGTACAGCGAGTCCGGTACCTTGGCGTGCTTGGGGTACAACTGGCTGACCTTGGCGAAAGCCTGGCCGGCCCCCTGCAAGTCACCCTTGGCCAGGTTGACTTCGCCCAGCCAGTACTGGGCATTACCCGCGTATTGGCTGTTCGGGTATTTGCGCAGGAATGCGGTAAAGGCTTGGCTGGCCTTGTCGAAATCCTTGGCTTTGATCAGGTCGAAGGCTGCGTCGTAATACAGCTTTTCCTTCGCCGGATCACCCGGTTCGCTGCTGGCGGCAGAGGCTTGGCTTGCAGCGGCCCCTGCGGCTGCACCACCGGCAGCAGCGCTTGGCGCGCCACCGGCAGAAGAATTATCAGGAGTTGCGGCAGGTGTTACGCCGGCTCCAATACGTCGATCAAGATCCTGGTAACGCTCCAGGCCTTCTTGCTTCAGCTGGTTCACCTGGTTCTGCAGAACTTCAATGGTGCCTTGTTGCTGCGCCAATTGATCCTGCATGCGTTGCAGCTGATTGAAAAGTTCGCCCTGTGCCGAGGGAGCGGACGTTGCCGCCCCCCCAGCATAGGCGCCGCTCGTGCCATAACCCGCTGGCGGATAACTGCTCCCGCTATTGTTATAGCCAGAGTTGCTATCTTCCACAGGAACCGCAGCCCACACCGCAAGCGGTGCGAGGCTGAGGGCCAATACAGTCAGAGCACGACGGCACGTTCGCATGACGAATTACTTACGCAGTTCGACGCGACGGTTTTGAGCCCAGGACTGCTCGTCGTGGCCAGTAGCAACTGGACGCTCTTTACCGTAGGAAACCAGCTCCAGTTGAGCTGGCGAAACGCCTTGCAGTACCAGGTAGCGCTGAACGGCTTTCGCACGACGCTCGCCCAGTGCCATGTTGTACTCACGAGTACCACGTTCGTCGGTGTTACCTTCCAGAACAACGCGAGCGCCGTTAGCTTTCAGGTCCTTCGCGTGAACGTCCAGAGCGCGCATGGCTTCTGGCTTCAGGTCCGAACTGTCGTATTCGAAGTAGAAAGTGGTGATAGCGCGCAGAGCAGCTTCTTCGCTCAGGGAGCCGTCAACTGCACCAGTGTTGGCGCCGTAACCAGCGTTTGGATCAACAGCTGCGCCTTCACCGGCATTGTCGCCGCCTTTGGACGAGCAACCAACGGCTACGGACAGAGCCAGAGCCAGAGCAGCAAACTTACCAAACTTCAGCATTTCCATCGTGAAACTCCTAATGAACCCCAGTGTGTTAAGTAAAACGTGTTTCGCCGCGTCAGTTCAGGTAAGGGGACCAGGACGGTTCTCTGACTTCGCCTTGAGCGGTAGGAAGCGGGAGCCTCACGCGTCCATTAATGGACACGAGCATCAAGACTCCCCGGCCCTGCTGGCGGGTGGCGTAGATTACCATGGTGCCGTTGGGCGCAACAGTGGCTGACTCATCAAGGTTGGTATCTGTAAGGATTTTTACCGTTCCACGCTGCAAATCCTGGGCCGCAACCCGGAAATTAGTGAAACCATCCTGACGGTGAATCATCACCAACGTCTTTTCATCAGCCGAAAGCTTCGGGTTGGCGTTGTAGTTACCGATGAAAGTCACGCGTTCCGCGCCCCCACCGTTCACGTTCGCCTTATAGATCTGTGGTTTGCCGCCACGGTCCGAGGTGAAGAAGATGGTCGAACCATCCTTGCCCCAGAACGGTTCGGTGTTGATGCCCGGGCCACTGGTTACGCGGGAGATCTGGCGCGAAGCCATGTTCATCACGTAGATGTCCGGGTTGCCGTCCTTGGACAGCACGAATGCCAGGCGCGAACCATCCGGCGACCAGGCTGGAGCACCGTTGAGGCCTTCGAAGTTGGTGATCTGCTCACGACGGCCAGTGTCGATGTGCTGGACGAAGATGCGCGGACGCTTCTGTTCGAAAGATACATAGGCAATACGCTTGCCGTCCGGCGCAAAGCGCGGCGACAGGATAGGCTCACGCGATTGCAGCAGGGTCACCGCACGCGCGCCGTCGTAGTCCGAGCGCTGCAGGGTGTAACGCGTGTTGTCGACGGAAAAACGCTCAGCGGTGACGTACAGCAGACGCGTGGAGAACGCCCCCTTGATACCGGTCAGTTTTTCGAACGACTGGTCCGAGATGTAGTGCGCCATGTCCCGCAGTTGTTCGGCAGTGCCCGAAACGCTGCCGGTCAGCACCTGCTGCTCGGTCGCCACGTTGAACAACGCGTACTGGATCTGCAGGCGACCGCCGGCCGGCACGATGTTGCCGACCATCAGGTACTGCGCGCCCACGGCCTTCCAGTCACGGAAGATGACTTCGCTGGCCTGGGTCGGCTGGCTGATCATGTTGCCCTTGTCGATCGGGGCGTAGTAACCGGAATTGCGCAGGTCGTCGCTGACGATCTGCGCCATGTCATCCGGCAGCACGCTGCCGCCCTGCCAGCCGAACGGTACAACCGCGATCGGCGTGGCCCGATCGCTACCGCTGGTGACCAGGATGTTCTTTTCATCCGCCGCCGCTATCCCTGCCATACAGCAAATAACGACAAGCATTCCTCGAAGAAGGTTTCTCACAAGGCTAGATCCTCAGGTGTGAATGTCATCTTGAATGAACGATAGGGAGCGAAGTCGCTTGGTTTCATTCCCTGCATCTCGGTCAACCGGCCAATATTCTTGACCGCGGCAACCGCTGAACTGTCAAACGAAGCATCGCCACTGCCCTTCGCCACGCTGACCGAAGTCACCGTACCGTCCGGCAACATGCCGATCTGCAGCACGACTGTCATGCCTTTGCGTGCAGACGGTGGGCGTGTCCAGCCTTCGGCTGCCCGTGCCCGAATCAGGTCGTCGAAACTGCCCGCGACTTCATCGCCACGTTCATCGGCCAAGGCTTGCTGACGCTGCGGCGTGTCGGAAAGCAAATCTGCCAGGGCCTGGGCCTTTTTCTCTTCGGCGGATTTGCGTGCTGCTTCCTGGGCCTTTTTCTTCTGGGCATCGGCGGCAGCTTTCTTCTTCGCGTCCTCGGCGACCTTCTTCTTCGCCTCGTCTGCTTCAGCTTTTTTCTTGGCGTCTTCGGCGGCTTTCTTCTTCGCGTCTTCGACTATCTTTTTCTTGGCGTCTTCAGCGGCCTGTTTCTTGGCCTCTTCTTCAGCAGCCTTTTTCGCTTCGTCTTCGGCTTTCTTTTTAGCTATATCAGCCAATTGTTTCTCTTCGGCCTTTTTCGCTTCGGCAGCTTTCTCGGCTTTCTTGGCTTCATCAGCCTTTTTCGCCTCGTCGGCTTTCTTCGCTTCGTCAGCCTTTTTCGCTTCCTCGGCCTTTTGAGCCGCCTCTTCTTTCTTTTGTTCCGCAGCAGCCTTCACCGCTTCCTGCTCGACCTTTTTCTGTTCCATCTGCTCGACTTCAGTCTGGCGCGCAGCCGACTTCTGGGCCTCACCCGCAATCTTCTGATTGGTCTGGGTAGTGGCCTGACTTTTCGATTTCAGCTGATACAGGGTCGCCTGCACGATCGGCTTGGCTGGCGGCAGGTCCGGGGTCATGGCAAAGCTGACGAACAGCATGCCAAATACCAGGACGTGCAGGGCTATCGCCCAGACGCTGGGCCAGAAGTAGCTTTCCGAGGCGGACGGCTCTCGCTGTTGCTGCATCAGGGCGCCTCGGTAATCAAGCCAACGTTACCGACGCCGGCCTTCTGCAGCCCGCCCATGGCGCCCATGACGGAGCCGTAGTCGACCGCCTTGTCGCCGCGGATAAACACCTGGGTATGCTTGCCGCCTTCGTTGCCGGCGCGAATGATCTTGGTCACCGCATCGGTCATCGCCGGCAGGGTCATCGCCTTGTCCTGCTGCTTCTGGGTATCGACTTCGCTGCCAAGGTTCCAGTAGTAGGTCTTGTCGGACTTGATCGAAATGGTCAGCACCTGGGTGTTGTTGTCCTGGGGCAAGGCTTCGCTGGAAACCTTGGGCAGGTCAACCTTCACGCCCTGGTTGAGCATCGGCGCGGTCACCATGAAGATCACCAGCAGCACCAGCATCACGTCGATGTAAGGTACGACGTTCATCTCGGCGACCGGCTTGCGCTTGGTTCGAGCTCGAGTGATTAAAGCCATCGGGGAGTACCTGCTTATTCTTCGCTGGTGTGCACTTTACGGTGCAGGATCGCCTGGAATTCATCGGCGAAGGTGTAGTAACGGCCAATCAGGTTTTCGCCACGGGCGGCAAAACGGTTGTAGGCGATAACGGCAGGAATAGCCGCGAACAAGCCGATCGCGGTGGCGATCAGGGCTTCGGCGATACCCGGGGCCACGGTGGCCAGGGTGGCTTGCTGAGCCTGGGCCAGGCCACGGAAGGAGTTCATGATCCCCCATACGGTACCGAACAGACCGATATACGGGCTGACCGAACCTACGGTGGCCAGGAACGGCAGGCTTTGCTCAAGCTTCTCTTCTTCACGGGAGATGGCGACGCGCATGGCGCGGGCCACGCCTTCCATGACCGCTTCGGGGTCGACGCCCGGTTGCTGGCGCAGGCGCGAGAACTCCTTGAAGCCGGCGCGGAAGATCTGCTCCACGCCCGAATCCGGGTCGGGGTTGCTGCCGGCCTGGCGATACAGTTTGGACAGGTCGATACCCGACCAGAAGCGCTCTTCGAAGCTCTCCAGGGCACGTCGACCGGCACGCAGCAGGTTGCTGCGCTGAAAAATCATGACCCAAGAGGTAACCGATGCGGCTACCAGGGTCAGCATGACCAGTTGAACCACAACACTGGCATTGCTGACCAGGCTCCACATGGAGGAATGGTCGACGACGGTAGGTTCCACGCTAAATCTCCTGCTTTGATTGTTTACCCGCGCCGCTTGCGTCGGCAAAGGCCGCACGCAGAGCTTCGGGAATGGCCCGGGGTTTCAAACTATGGGTGCGCACACAGGCCACCAGGAACTGCCCCTCACAGAGCAGCGTTGCATCCGTTGCCCGCCTGACCTGCTGCTTGAAGCGCAGGCTGGCACGGTTCAATTCGATCACTTGCGCACTGACCAGCAATTCGTCGTCCAGCCGCGCCGGCGCGTGATAGCGCGCCTCGCTGGAATGCACGACGAACAACAGGTCCTCCCCTGCCAGCTGGGATTGGGCAAAGCCCAGCTCCCGTAGCCGCTCGGTTCGAGCCCGCTCCATGAACTTGAGATAGTTGACGTAATACACGATGCCGCCAGCATCGGTGTCTTCGTAATAAACGCGACAGCGATGTGCGAACGACTGATCCCCGTTTTGCGCGCGCATACTCTAGTGCTTACTCCTCAGGTTGCCAATCCGGCCTGCCACTGTTTTTTCATTCTCGCTCTTCATTCTGAAGAATATTTCCAGCGACTGAATGACGACACTCGCCACTAGGACAGCACAAACTTCGGATAAATCGACTGGCGTGGCGTTTTTAATCGTCCACTGCATCGAGGAATTCGTCTACCACGGGCATCTCCCCCAATCGTGACGGAATGTTTAATCCGAAGTGCAGGTACGCATGACGCGTGACGACCCTCCCCCTTGGGGTCCGCATGATGTAGCCCTGCTGGATCAGGTAAGGCTCCAGCACATCCTCGATGGTATGACGCTCCTCGCTGATGGCCGCAGCCAGGCTGTCGACGCCCACCGGGCCGCCGTCAAACTTCTCGATCATGGTCAAGAGTAGACGCCGATCCTGATGATCGAAGCCATGCTCGTCCACATCCAGCAGGTTCAAGGCCAGGTCCGCCACCGCCTTGGTGATATGCCCTTTGGCGCGTACTTCGGCGAAATCGCGCACACGGCGCAGCAGGCGGTTGGCGATTCGCGGTGTGCCACGGGCACGACGAGCGACTTCAAACGCGCCTTCCGGGTCCAGCGGCAAGCCGAGGATGCTCGCAGAACGGCTAACGATGGTCGCCAGGTCCGCCGTGCTATAGAACTCAAGACGTTGGACGATGCCGAAACGGTCTCGCAGCGGGTTGGTCAACATGCCTGCTCGGGTGGTCGCCCCTACCAGGGTGAACGGCGGCAAGTCGAGTTTGATCGAGCGGGCGGCCGGGCCTTCGCCGATCATGATGTCGAGCTGGAAGTCTTCCATGGCCGGGTACAGCACTTCCTCGACGATGGGCGAAAGCCGGTGGATTTCGTCGATGAACAGCACGTCATGGGGCTCAAGATTCGTCAGCAGCGCCGCCAGGTCGCCCGGGCGCTCCAGCACCGGACCGGAGGTGGACTTGATCGACACCCCCATTTCCTGGGCAATGATGTTGGCCAGGGTGGTCTTGCCCAGCCCCGGCGGGCCGAAGATCAGCGTATGGTCCAGAGACTCGCTGCGTCCGCGCGCGGCCTGGATGAACAGCTCCATCTGCTCGCGCACGGTGGGCTGGCCGATGTAGTCGGCCAGGCTCAGGGGGCGAATGGCCCGGTCCTGGAGTTCTTCACGGTCGCGCGGGCCAGTGGCCGCGATCAGACGGTCAGCTTCAATCACTTAAATCATTCCCTTCAGGGCGCGGCGGATCATGTCTTCACTGCTCAGGTTCTTGTCCTTGATGGCCGACACCGCCTTGCTGGCTTCCTGGGGCTTGTAGCCCAGGGAGATCAGCGCGCTGACGGCATCGCTTTCGGCGCTGGCCACCTGGCTCGCCGGCATATCCGGCTGATTGGGCACCAGAGCGAACATGCTCGGTACCACCTCCCAGGCCTTGAAGCGGTCTTTGAGCTCCACCAACAGGCGCTCGGCGGTTTTCTTGCCGACGCCGGGCACCTTGGTCAGCGCCGAGGTGTCCTGGGCCGAGACCGCACGCACCAGTTCATCCACTTCCAGGCTCGACATCAAAGCCAGCGCCAGCTTGGGGCCCACACCATTGAGGCGAATCAGCTCACGGAAGAAGTCGCGGTCGCGCTTGCCAATGAAACCATAGAGTAGTTGCGCATCCTCGCGCACCACCAGATGGGTGTGCAGGGTAATGGGCTCACCGACCGACGGCAGGCGATACAGAGTGGTCATGGGCACTTCCAGCTCATACCCCAACCCGTTTACATCCAGTATCAGGTGCGGCGGCTGTTTCTCAGCCAGGGTGCCGCGCAAGCGTCCAATCACGGTTAGATCCTTAAAGCTTGGAGGTCAGAACAGGCCTGACCGCAAATACCAGTTGCGCTGATGCTATCAGAGACGCAGGCGCCCGCCACGACTGCGTGCCGTGCCGAGGCCGTGGGGCAACAGGCTGGAACGGGTATGTGCGTGGCAAATGGCGATGGCCAGGGCGTCGGAGGCATCGATTTGCGGTTTGGCGGTGAGTTTGAGCATGTGCATGACCATCATCTGCACCTGCTCCTTGTTGGCACCGCCGGTACCGACCACGGCCTGCTTGACCTGGGTCGCGGTGTACTCGGAGATTTCCAGGCCCTCCTCGGCTCCGGCGACGATGGCTGCCCCCCGGGCCTGGCCCAGCTTGAGGGCCGAGTCGGCGTTTTTGGCCATGAACACTTTTTCGATGCCCATGGTCACCGGCCCGTAGGTCTGGATCACTTCACGCACGCCGCGATAGACGATCTGCAGGCGCTCGGCCAACTCGCCCGCGCCGGTACGGATGCAACCCGAGGCCACATAGATGCAGCCGCGCGGGGTCTGTTGCACCACGCCAAAACCGGTGATGCGCGAACCGGGGTCGATACCTAGGATTAAAGTCATAACGCCTGCAGAGTGGGAAAAACACAATTCTTGCGGCCAACATCGAACAACTGTGGGAGCTGGCTTGCCTGCGATGCAGACACCTCGGTGTTTCTGTCAAACCGAGGTG